>JASMME010000147.1 GCA_030748365.1 Lutibacter sp. | reverse complement strand
TTTCCTCCTGAATAAGGGTAAAAATAGCCTGGTCGCGCTGTATCATCGTAAAGTTTTTAAAAATTGAGGCAAAAATACTAATTTCATTTTGTTTATAAAAAGAATTTTCTCCGCAAATACAGGGCTTGGAACAGCCTTGTGGAAATGAGAAATTATTGGGGTTCAATAAGGGCTTTTTCCACCAATACCTGGGTCATGTCTTCCATGTCGATCCCCTGGTGAGAATGGTGATAAATGACCGATCCCTTGCTGATCAGTAGGACCTGTGGTGAGGCGTGTATTACCTGGTATTTTTCAGCCAGTTCATGCGAGATACTTCGGTAGCTGAGCAGGTCTAGCAAGTAGGTAATTACCTGTCCTTCTGGAAGGCTATACGCCTGTTCAAAGGCTTTAAGGGCAAAACGGCTAATCCCACAGCGGGTACTGTGTTTAAAAACCAATACAGGTACTTGTGCTGATTGTGAATGCAGGACTGTTAACTGCTCCTGCTCTTTTAAAGGAATCCAGTTCATTTAAAGGAATTATTAAGACAAAATGGCTGAAAAAACCTTACAAAAGAGACAAAATGACCGTTTTCGAGTGGTTTTTTCAATTGGAATGCTGTTTGTTGCTACAAAAATAGCATAAAATACCAATAAAATGAATCTCAATCAGTTTACGATCAAATCGCAGGAGGTGGTGCAACAAGCCCAGCAAATTGCCGAGGCTTACGGACACCCGGAAATCGAAAATTCACATATGTTACAGGGGCTTTTTGAGGTGGATGCGCACGTACTACCATTCCTCTTAAAGAAATCAGGGATCAACCTACCCCTACTCAAACAATTGATCGATAAAACCTTAAAAAGTTATGCAAGTGTTTCCGGTGGAACCACCAACCTATCGAGAAATACCGGTAAAATGCTACAACAGGCGATCAAGGAGGCACAACAACGCAAAGATGATTTTGTATCGGTGGAACATTTGTTATTGGCCATGCTAAAGGCCGGAGATACCACCGCGGGCATCCTACAGGATCAAGGATTGAACGAAAAGATACTTAAGGAAGCCATAGAAACGCTTAGAAAGGGAGAAAAAGTCAGTTCTCAACAGGCAGAGGACCATTACCAGTCCCTAGAGAAATATGCCCGTAATTTAAACGAACTGGCTAGCAATGACCAATTGGATCCGGTTATTGGTCGTGATGAGGAGATCAGGCGTATCTTGCAAATCCTCTCGAGAAGAACCAAAAACAACCCCATGTTGGTCGGCGAACCAGGTACGGGTAAAACCGCCATTGCTGAGGGCTTGGCACACCGAATCATCAATGGGGATGTCCCTGAAAACCTAAAAGAAAAAAAGATTTATTCCCTCGATATGGGGGCGTTGATTGCCGGCGCTAAGTACAAGGGGGAATTTGAAGAAAGGCTAAAGTCAGTTATCAAAGAAGTGAGGGCCTCAAACGGAGAAGTCATTTTATTTATCGATGAAATCCATACCCTGGTCGGTGCCGGTGGTGGACAGGGCGCCATGGATGCCGCCAATATTTTAAAACCAGCCCTGGCCCGTGGAGAGTTGCGAGCGGTGGGTGCCACTACCCTGGATGAATACCAGCGTTATTTTGAAAAAGACAAAGCCCTGGAAAGGCGTTTCCAAAAGGTGCTGGTAGCCGAACCCGATGTTGAGAGTGCCATTTCCATTCTACGGGGCATCAAAGAAACCTATGAGCATCACCACAAGGTACAGATCAAAGACGAGGCCGTGATTGCCGCAGTAACACTCTCTCAGCGGTATATTTCGAACCGTTTTCTACCCGATAAAGCCATTGATCTGATGGATGAAGCCGCCGCCAAACTGCGTATGGAAATCAATTCAAAACCGGAAGAACTCGATATACTGGATCGAAAAATCAGGCAACTGGCCATAGAAATAGAGGCCATCAAACGGGAAAAAGACAAAAAAAAGCTGGCCCAATTGAAAAAAGAAATGGCCCAGTTACAAGAAGATCGCAGTATCATACATGCGCGTTGGTCCAGTGAAAAGGAATTGATAGAACAGATCCAAGCAAGCAAGGAATCTATTGAGAATTTTAACCAGGAAGCGGCCCGTGCAGAACGGGAAGGCGACTTCGGTAAGGTGGCTGAGATACGCTATGGAAAGATCAAGGAGGCCCAAGAATTACTGGCAAGTCTCCAACAGGAGCTGGCAGAGAAACAAGATACCGCCCTTATCAAAGAACTGGTGACCCGGGATGATATTGCCGAAGTAGTGGCCAAATGGACCGGCATTCCCCTGCGTAAAATGCTTCAAAGTGAACGGGAGAAATTGCTACACCTAGAAACGGAATTGCACCAGCGTATCATCGGTCAGGATGAAGCCATAGAAGCCGTGTCAGATGCCGTTAGGCGTTCCAGGGCTGGCTTACAGGATGCCAAAAAACCCATTGGCACCTTTTTGTTCCTAGGAAGTACCGGGGTAGGAAAAACAGCCCTGGCCAAAGCCCTGGCTGCCTATCTCTTTGATGATGAAGAGGCCCTAACCAGGATTGATATGAGCGAATACCAGGAAAGACATTCGGTCAGTAGATTGGTAGGAGCGCCTCCGGGCTATATAGGCTATGAGGAAGGGGGCCAACTAACGGAAGCGATCAGACGCAAGCCCTATTCGGTTGTCTTGCTGGATGAGATTGAAAAAGCCCATCCAGATACCTTTAACCTCTTATTGCAGGTATTGGATGAAGGACGCCTGACCGATAACAAGGGCCGGGTGGCTGATTGCAGGAATACCATTATTATCATGACCTCCAATATCGGAGCCCCTATCATACAGGAACGTTTTGAGAACATGGATATGAGCCAGCGTGACGCGATAACAGCAGCTACCAGGTTGGACGTATTGAACCTGTTGCAACAAAGCGTTCGGCCTGAATTTCTAAACCGGATTGATGAGGTCATCATGTTCAGTCCGCTAAACAAGGGGGAAATCCGTCAGATTGTACAGCTACAACTCAATGAGTTGGCTACTATATTAAAGGAAAAAGGAATTGTGATTGAGGCCACCGAGGAACTGATCGATGCACTGGTCAGCAAGGGCTTTGATCCACAGTTTGGGGCCAGGCCTGTAAAACGGGTTATCCAAAAGGAGGTGCTCAACCAGCTTTCAAAAGAAATCCTGTCTGGAAAGATTACTGCTACAGATGCGATCTTATTGGATGCTTTTGACGAAAAGATCGTGTTTAGGAATGCCTAAGCAATCAGTACAGATAAAGAGGCTAACAAATTTACCATCCCCATAAATTGTACTACCTTTGCCCCTATGCAGCAAACGGTCAACATTCAACATAAAAAAGCGCGTTTTGAGTACGAGATTCTCGATACCTATGTGGCAGGTATACAGTTAAGTGGTACCGAGATCAAGTCCATTCGCGCCAGCAAAGCCCGAATCACAGAGAGTTTTTGTGAATTCAATGATCGGGGAGAACTCTTTGTGATCAATATGTTTATCGAAGTATACGCCTATGGCAATGCCTACAACCACCAACCCAGGAGTGAACGAAAGCTGCTGCTAAACAAACGGGAGTTAAAAAAATTGGCCCGCGAGGTACAAAATGTGGGCTTGACCATCGTTCCCTTACGGCTTTTTCTAAACGACAAAGGCTGGGCCAAATTGAAAATTGCCCTGTGTAAGGGTAAAAAACTTCACGACAAACGAGAAAGCATCAAAAACCGCGAAAACAGCATCCAACTGGATCGTATCAAAAAAAACCACCGTTAAGCCCCTAAGCCACCTCTTATCCCTATGCTTGCAGAAAGACTTAGTAATAAACGAATTGTCCTGGCATCAGGCTCTCCGAGAAGACAGGACTTGCTACGCTCCTTAGGCCTCAATTTTGTCATCGATACAAGGCCTGTAGAGGAATGCTATGCCCCTACTCTTCAGGCGGTAGCCATCACAGACTACCTGGCGGAATTAAAGGCCCAGGCCTTTGAACAGGTAGCAGAGAATACGCTGCTCATTACTGCTGATACCATCGTTTGGCACCGGGGAAAAGCCCTCGAAAAACCCCGCGACAGGTCCGCGGCCATTTCCATGCTTCAGGCACTTTCAAACAGTACCCATCAGGTGATTACTTCCGTATGTATCCGTACGCATTTGGGGCTACAAACCTTTAATGACAGTACCTTGGTTACTTTTAGAAAACTCCAGGAAAAAGAAATCATTTACTATGTTGATAAGTACCAACCCTTTGACAAAGCCGGGAGCTATGGCATCCAGGAATGGATTGGTTTTGTTGGGATTGATCGCATCGAAGGTAGCTATTTCAACGTCATGGGTTTGCCTGTTCATAAATTGTATGAAGAATTGCTGAAATTGTAGCACCGTATGCTGAATTATACTTATTTTTGGGGCGTTGTCACCGGGCCTCCGGATTGGTATGGGAAGCTTTAGGACC
>JASMME010000146.1 GCA_030748365.1 Lutibacter sp. | reverse complement strand
GAGCCGGAGACGGTGATATTTCAGGACCCTATACCCCTAAGAAAAACGTGTATCACGCGGGCGAAACGGCCAATATGGGTGCCGGTAACTGGGGACAGCAAAGTTCTGGTATCAACTACCACTTTATCAGGTATGCAGATGTATTGCTCATGGCTGCGGAAGCAGCAGTGGAAACCAATGATCTGGGAACTGCCCTTAATTATGTCAACCAGGTAAGAGCCCGGGCAAAAAGTTCGACCCCCGTATCCAATGACGGTGGGGCTACCCCGGCTGCCAATTACGATATCGAGCTGTATACCGCCGCTGATTTTGGAAGTCAGGGTGCGGCCAGAGACCGTGTTCGTATGGAAAGAAGGCTTGAGTTGGCCATGGAAGGACATCGTTTGTTCGACATCAGAAGATGGAGTGAAGGTGTTCAGATTATGAATGATTATTTTGCCAACGAGGCCAGGACCATTCCTAACTTTGCCGGCAAAGCCAATGCGATGCAGGACAAACACCGATTGTTCCCGATTCCGATCGGAGCCATTGATGTGAGTGCTGGTGCTTTGACACAAAATCCAAATTGGTAATATTCACCATTTTGTTAAAAAAAGGGACATTTTTATGTCCCTTTTTTTTATCTTTATAAAAACCCTATCGCTATTTTACCATGAAAAAAACAGTGCTTTTCTACGCATTATTATTACTTCTTTCCTGTACAAAGGACCAGGAAAGTCGCTCCAAAATCTTTCACAAATTAGAGGCCTCAAAAACGGGTATTTCTTTTTCAAATACCTTGAAGGAGAACGACTCCTTAAACTACCTGGCCTATGCCTATATGTATATGGGTGGTGGCGTGTCTGCCGGGGATATAAACAACGACGGATTGACCGACCTGTACTTTACCGGCAACATGACGCCCAACCGCCTTTACCTAAACAAAGGCAACCTGACCTTTGAAGATATCAGTGAAAAAGCAGGTGTATTAGGCGATGAACGCTGGTTTACCGGTGTTACCATGGCCGATATCAATGCAGATGGCTTCCTGGATATCTACTGCTCCGTGGGTGGTAAATTTGCCCCCAAGAACAACCTCTTATACCTCAACAATGGTGATGAAACCTTTACAGAAAGTGCCGCTGCTTACGGAATTGATGACCTGGGCAACAGTGTACAGGCCACCTTTTTTGACTACGACCGGGATGGAGACCTGGATCTGTACGTAGCCAATTACCCACCAACCCAGTTCAATGCACCCAACAATTTTTACCAGTACAAAATAAACAATGCCCGGGATGTGGAAACCGACAAATTGTACCGGAATGACGGTGAACGATTTACCAATGTGACCGATCAGGCAGGCCTGCGATCCTTTGGCTTGTCGCTCAGTGCCACCGTAGGAGATCTAAATGCAGACGGATGGCCAGACCTCTACGTTTCCAATGATTTTAGCACACCCGACTACCTGTTTATGAACAACCAGGACGGCACCTTTACCGAACAGGTCAAAAAAACCACCAAACAGACCTCGTTCTACGGAATGGGGGTTGACATTGCCGATTTTAACAACGACCGGCTTTTGGACATTCTACAAGTAGACATGACTGCTGAAAACAACCGAAGATCAAAAGCAAACATGGCCAGTATGAACCCTGCCTTGTTCTGGAGTACAGTCAATGCGGGATTTCACTACCAATACATGCAGAACATGTTGCAAGTTAACAATGGACAACCAGATGGCAGCACACCGGATTTTAGCAATGTCTCGCGCCTGGCAGGCGTTTCCGCTACTGATTGGAGCTGGGGACCCTTGTTTGCAGACCTAGACAACGACGGCTGGAAAGATATCTTTATTTCCAATGGTACCCGTAGAGAAATCAACAACAAGGATTATTTCAACAAGTTGAAAAAAGAAAAGTTTACCCAGGAATCGTTCCTGGAAAAAACCCTGGCGATTCCCTCTGAAAAAATTGACAATTTTGTCTTTAGGAACCTGGGGGACCTTCGTTTTGAAAAAAGCAACGAACAGTGGGGGCTTCAATTTAAAGGGTTTTCAAATGGCGCTGTGTATGTCGATCTGGACAATGACGGGGATTTGGAAGTGGTAACCAACAATATTGATGACCCAGCAGCTGTTTTCGAAAATACGAGTGCTGATAGGCACAACTACCTGACCCTGCGTTTTAAGGGACCTGAGAAGAACCCATTTGGGCTGGGTGTCAGGGCCACCCTCTTTAAAAATGGGCAAAGCCAATTACAGGAAATGACATTGACCCGGGGTTTTCAATCTTCGGTAGCGCCCGAACTGCACTTTGGTTTGGGTACATCAACAACGATAGACTCATTGGAAATCCAGTGGCCCGATCAGAAAACCCAACGCTTGACCAATGTTGACCACAACCAGCTACTAAGCATCGATTATGCCCAGGCGTTGGCCAGTACGGAAGCCAATCGCACAGCGAAGCAAACCAGGCTTTTCTCAAGCGTGCCCAAAGAAACTACGGGTCTACAGCACCAACACCGCGAAAATTACTTCGACGATTTCGAGGCCGAAGTATTATTGCCTCATAAAACCTCTGCCTTCGGCCCAGGTATTTCTGTCGGTGATCTGAATGGGGACGGCCTGGATGACCTTGTGGTAGGCGGCGCCTCCCAATACGAAGCAGGCCTCTATTTTCAAACGAGGGGTGGGTTTAAAAAGCAGGCTGTCAAAGCCATTGAAAAAGACAACCAATTTGAAGATCTTGGCAGTCTTATTTTTGATGCAGAAGGAGACGGCGACAACGATATCTACCTGGTAAGCGGGGGAAATGAGTTCGCGTATAACTCCGAGATGCTCCAAGATCGTTTATACCTCAATGACGGTCGTGGGAATTTTAAAAAATCGGATGCCCTTCCTACAATGATCACGAGTGGCTCCCGGGTATACAGCCACGATTATGATCAGGACGGAGACCTGGATCTGTTTGTTGCAGGCAGGCTGGTTCCGGGAAATTATCCCCTACCCGCCCACAGCTACCTACTGGAAAATGTAAGTACAGACAAGGGGGTCTTATTTAGAGATGTTACGGAAACCATTGCCCCGGATCTCAAAGGGCTGGGAATGGTCACCAGTGCCTGTTGGACAGACTATGATCAGGACGGATGGACAGACCTAATGATCGTGGGTGAATGGATGCCCATTAGCCTGTTTAAAAACAAGCAGGGCACTTTTAAGAATGTCACTACAGCAATGAACCTGGACGACACTACTGGTTGGTGGTGGAGTATCGAACAAGGTGATTTCGACAAGGATGGCGACCCTGATTACCTGCTGGGAAACAACGGACTGAACTACAAGTACCAGGCAAATGATACAGAAACATTTGATATTTATGCCAATGATTTTGACAAGAACAATACAACTGACATCGTCCTGGGCTATTACAATGAAGGCGTACAATATCCTGTCAGGGGCAGGCAGTGCTCTTCACAACAGATTCCTGCTATCAAAAATAAGTTTAAGGACTATGAAAGCTTTTCCAAGGCCAGTCTGGTAGATGTGTATACCACTCAATCACTCAAATCTTCCTTACACTACCAGGTAAAATCCTTTGCCAGTATCTATTTGGAAAATACGGAGAAAGGATTGGCAATCCATCCCCTACCGTTAGAAGCACAGCTCTCAAGCATCAATCAGATATTGGTGGATGATTTTGACAAGGATGGAAATTTGGATGCTGTCATTGCCGGAAACCTACATGCTTCAGAAGTAGAAACCCCTCGAAATGACGCCAGCAACGGTTTGTTCTTACAAGGTGACGGAAAGGGTCATTTCAAGGCCATTTCAGGACGTGAGAGTGGCTTGTATATCCTTGGCGACACCAAGGACCTCCAATTGATTACCATCGAAGATACGAGGTATATCATTGCAGCAAAAAACAATGACTACCTGCAGTCTGTTCGATTGAACAGTCTCCAGCAGTAAACTTATCCTTCAGAAACACCGCCTTTTTTAGCTAAAAAGGCGATGTTTCTTTGTAAGCCGGAAAATTTGGTGCGCTTAACTGCTGATTTCCGAAATACATCCCTAAAAACCGCTGCGGTCAGTTCTTTCCAGTCCTCTTTACCCATGGCCAACAGGTCTGGATGTGGGACAAAATCAGGCTCAGCATGCGGCGTGGAAAAGCGGTTCCAGGGGCAAACATCCTGGCAAATATCACAGCCGAACATCCAATCCTCAAATTTCCCCTTCATATCCGCGGGCAAGCCCTCTTTCAATTCGATGGTAAAATAGGATATACACTTCCCGGCATCCATGAGCTTATTGGACAAAAGCGCATCAGTCGGACAGGCGTCGATACAGCGCGTACAAGTACCACAATGATCGGTTTTAAAAGGCAGGTCATAGGCCAATTCAAGATCGAGGATCAACACTGCCAAAAAGAAGAAAGAACCCTTGTCTTTTTGTATCAGCAAACG
>JASMME010000145.1 GCA_030748365.1 Lutibacter sp. | reverse complement strand
GGTATTTTGGCCATTTTCCTTTTGGGACTGTTCTGGAAGAAAACCACCAACAAAGGCGCCATTGTCGGAGCGCTGGTATCCATTCCCATTGCCATGTATTTCAAAGTAGCCCCCAAAGGTTGGTCTGACAGTACCTTCTTTATAGACGTACCTTTTATGGACCAAATGGGCTATACGGCTGTGCTTACCATGCTGGTCATCGCCATGGTCAGCTACTTTCAGCACCGGGGTGCCGATGATGAAAAGGGAATTCCGATTACCAAGGCTTTGTTTAAGACGAGTCCTGTGTTCAATATAGGTGCCTTTGCCGTGATGTTGATATTGGTAGTCCTATATGCCCTGTTTTGGAACTAGGAATCTGCTATATTTTTTATAAAAGAGCTGCCCATAGGCAGCTCTTTTTATTTAAATCTATATATTTGGCCAGTAAATGTTGACCAGGTCAGTGTTTACGGGCCCTGCCCACCAAAATGAAACCGAATAGCTTGCTGTGCTGCAGCGCTGCCCGAATTCATTCAACAATCCTGGAACTATGAAAAAGATTGCTATCAATAAACACCTGTCTATCAAGTCCTGGGCGGAAGATGACCGCCCCAGGGAGAAATTGTTATTAAAAGGAAAAACAGCCCTTTCGGATGCCGAACTAATCGCTATTTTGATCAGCTCCGGAAACCGGGAAGAAAGTGCTGTGGCCCTGGCCAAGCGAATCCTACAGTCTGTAGAAAACAATTTAAACAAGCTGGCCAAGTTATCGGTGGCCGACCTGCAACAGTTCAAAGGCATTGGCCAGGCCAAGGCCCTGTCCATCATCACGGCCCTTGAACTGGGAAGGCGCCGGCGTTTGGAAAAAGCCCTTTTACAGCCAACCATTGACAGTAGTCGGGCGGTTTTCAACCTGATGCAACCGCTGATCAGTGAGTTGCTACACGAAGAATTTTGGATCATCTATCTGAACAATGCCAATACGGTCATCGCCCGAAGGCAACTCAGCAAAGGCGGACTGACCAGTACCCTAGTAGATGTGAGGCTGGTCTTTAAAATGGCCATTGAGTACCGGGCGACGGGCCTGATTCTTTGCCATAACCACCCTTCCGGTAAACGGCAGCCCAGCACTGCTGACCGCGCCATTACCCGTCAACTTTGTGAGGCTGGCCATACCCTTGACATCAAGGTACTCGATCACCTGATTGTAACCGAAAATGCGTATTTTAGCTTTGCCGATGAAGGTTTACTTTAAAACAACTGTCCATGCTGCTGGTCTATACGAGCCAAATTACCCCGAGGGTCAAGTATATTTTTAAACATTTTTTTGACAGTATCCTCCGGATTCCAGTCACCTTTACCACCGAAGTGTCGGTCTTTGTCGCACACAACGGTCCAAAGATGACTTATGCCAGGGCTCCCTTGGGAACCGAGTTCTTTATCCGGAGCCACGAGCTGCTTTTTTCCCAGGGCGTCAACGATGTCGATATCAGTATTACCCCCTGGGAGGAGGTCCCTTGCTTTTTTCCTGCTGGAGAGCAATCGAGCATTCCTTTTGATGTGTTTGCCGCAAGCTTTTACCTAATCAGTCGTTACGAAGAATACCTGCCCCATGTCAAAGATACACACGGCCGTTTTCCTGCCCAGGAGAGCCTGGCCTATAAGCACGACTTCCTCGAGTTGCCCGTGATTGATCTGTGGGCCTATAAGTTCCTCGACCTGCTCCGGAAGAAATTTCCAGACTATCCTTACGAACAAAGAAGCTTTCGGATGATTGCCACCTTTGATATTGACCAAGCCTATGCCTATAAGTACAAGGGAGTGGTTAGAACCATCGGCGGTTTTATCAGCGATCTTTTTCGTTTACAACTTCTCAATTTCTGGCACCGGCTGCGTACCCTGCTCAATATGAAGCAAGATCCCTTCGATACCTATGCTTATATCCTGAAGCAGGCACAAAAACACCGTATTGACACCCTGTTTTTTGTCCTGGTAGCTGACTATACTACCTTTGACAAGAACATCTCTTCGGCCAACAGCCGTTTTCGTTCCTTGATTAAATCACTGGCCGATTATGTAAAAGTTGGTCTGCACCCGTCCTACTTTACCATGAAAAATGAGGAACTGCTCAAAAAAGAAAAGGGCCGCCTGGAACAGATCATCAACACCCCTGTATTGAGTTCCCGCCAGCATTTTTTGCGCCTGGCCATACCGGAAACCTACCAATACCTCTTGGAACTCGGTATTGAAGAAGACCACAGTATGGGTTATGTCGATAGGGTAGGCTTTAGGGCCGGTACCTGTACCCCCTTCCATTTTTACAATTTGGACTACGAGATCCAAACGCCGCTAAAGGTCTATCCCTTTGCCCTGATGGATGTATCCCTAAAACATTTTATGGCGCTTAACAATCAGCAAGCCCTGAAGAAGATCCTGGCACTAAAAGCGGCGGTAAAGGCCGTAAACGGCACTTTTATTAGCCTGTTTCACAACGAAACCCTGAGCGAGACTGCTCCCTGGATTGGTTGGCGGAAAATCTACCAAAAAATGATCGCCTAAGATGATTCATTACCTCACACGGGACCAACTGGAGGTAGCTGCCTACGATCGCTGTATTAACCATGCGCTGAATAGCCGTATCTATGCCTATAGCTGGTATTTGGATGCGGTGGCCGACCAGTGGGATGTGTTGGTACTCAATGACTATGAGGCGGTGATGCCCTTGCCCTGGCGCCGTAAATATTGTATACAATACATTTATCCACCTGCCTGGACACAGCAATTGGGGCTGTTTTCTACCAGAAAAATTACAGCAGAATTGCTGCAAAAGTTTATAAAAACAATTCCTAGTAAATTTAAAAAAATAACGATTCAGTTTAATTCGGATACTATATTTAATGGTAAAAACGTAACTGAAAGGGTGAATTATATACTGCCTTTGCATCCGTCCTATAAAACACTTGAAAGTCGGTTTACCACCAACCGTAAACGGGATTTAAAAAAGGCCCTTGCCCAGGGACTATCTGTTGATAAGGAGGTGCCTTTTAGCGAGTTTATCAGTTTTTATCTGGCGGAGTCAGATGCCTATACGCTCCGACCAGACGCACTGGCCACTCTAGAGCGTTTGGTAGCTGTGCGGCCTGCTTCGGTACTGATTAGCGGCCTCCGTAAAAACGATGTGTTAATCGCTGGTCTCCTCTGTTTACAGGATGATCGCAGAATTACCTATTTATTACCGGTTGCCAATGGTCAGGCAAAGAATATGGGCTTAGCTACCCAGCTGGTTACGGCCTTGCTCGCACAATATTCCGGTCAGGATTACGTACTTGACTTTGAAGGCTCTATGATTGATGGGGTCGCCGATTTTTATAAAAGTTTTGGGGCAGAGAGAGAGGTCTATTACGTATTTAAAGAAGGATTATTTGAAAAGAGATAAAAAAATAAAAATTTGTTTTTTAGCAGACAAACACGGTCTTTATGACGATAGAATTTATTGGAAAATGGCCGTACCACTCTGCCAAAGAGGCTATGAGGTCTCTTACCTGTTGATTGGTGACAAGGAGGAAGAAGGGCTTACCCAGGAAGGTATTTTGTATAAAATGCTTAAGCTGAAAACCCTGTCAAAGAACCGGTATATAAATTTTGTGCTAAAGAACCTTCACCCTTATAATAACTATAAGAGCTTATACCGCGAGGCCCAAAAAATAGCGGCAGAGATCTATCACTTTCACGATTTATGGATCAATAGAATAGGGCGTAAATTAAAGAGACTTCCACACCATCCGGTTGTTTTTTACGATGCCAGGGAACCCTATGCGGACGATTATGTCTCCTTTAGCCCTTTGAAAGGTATTTTTAAAAAAGCCATTGCCTGCTTTGCCTTTTTGCTTGATAGGTGGGAGAAGCGACAAGCAGCGCACTATGATTTGGTCATTTCAACTGAAGAAATTGTCAGGGATAGGTTTAGAGAAAAGTTAGGGGCTGACAAAGCGGAAGTTTTGTTCAACTATACGGACAAACACCACGCTTATGATAAGGTTCCCTTGGCGCGCAAGCCTTATGACTTTATATACAGCGGAGGCATCACCGCTTTACGGGGTGCTTTTAAGATTTTGGAAGCCACCCGTTTGGCGCTGAAGCATGTTCCGGACATCAGGGTTGTTTTTGTAGGGAAATACTCCCCTGAAGGTTTGCAGGAGGATATGCAGCAATTCATAGACAAGAACCATTTACAGGAGCACGTAATACTGCACCCATTTGTAGACTATGGCCGTATCAGTGACTACTATAACAACAGTAAGGTCGGCTTGGTTCCTTGGTTCCCCTATCCTACCTTTAAGGTCAAAATGCCTATAAAATTGTTTGAATATATGGCCTTTGGCATGCCGGTTATCGGTAGTAATTTTGGCCATATCAAAGCATACATCGAAAAGGAAAATTGCGGTCTTGTTGTCAACCCTATGAATGCAGCGGAAA
>JASMME010000144.1 GCA_030748365.1 Lutibacter sp. | reverse complement strand
TGCCATAATACTTAGTTAAAAAGCCAGCTGCTCAGTTCATAGATATAGCGGTATACCGGGCTGTATATTCCCAGGGTCAGTATACCAATAACAGTAATTAACAGTCCCCAGCGTGTAGAAGGGGCACTTGTAATATGGGGAATGGGATGCGCGCTTTTTCTCAGGAACATCGCCCGGATGACCAACAAGTAATAATACAGGGAGATGGTCACGTTCACCACCGCGATAAAGACCAGCAAGTAATAGCCCTTGTCAGCAGCGGCTGTAAATAGGAAGAATTTCCCAAAAAATCCGGCTACAGGTGGAATTCCAGCCAGGGAAAACAAGCCCAGCATCATCACCAGACTCAGCTTGGGATTGCTGCGGTACAAACCGTTGTAATCAGACATGTTTTCCTTGCCTGTTTGCAAAGAAATGACCTGCACCACACCAAAAGCTGCTAGGTTAGAAAACAGGTAAATCACTATAAAATACAGTACGGTAGCGCTGCCCAACAGGCTGTTATTCAGCAGCCCGAGCAGGATAAAACCGGCCTGTGCCACGGATGAAAAAGCCAGGAAACGCTTCATGTTCTGTTGGCGCAAGGCAAAGAGATTTCCAATGCACATGGTGGCGATTGCCAGGCCGTATACCAGGGGTTCCCAAACAGCTGCCAGGGGTCGAAATACGGTAAACAACAAGATCATAAGTACAAAGGCAGCCGTTCCTTTGGAGATCACTGACAGGTAAGCAGCCACACTGATGGGCGCACCTTCATAGACATCCGCTGTCCAGAAGTGAAAGGGTACCAGCGAAATTTTAAAAGCCAGCCCTGAAAAGAACAGCACCATGCCTGTGATGCTCAAATGATTGCTCGTTATCGTTTCTGCCAGGCTGTCAAAATAAATGGATCCAGTAGTGGCGTAGAGCAGGCTGATTCCAAACAGCATCACCCCAGAAGAAAGGGCTGCAGACAGGATCAATTTAATCCCAGCTTCGCTGGAAATTCTTTTGGAGGTCTCGTAGGCTGCCAAGGCCACCACAGGAAGGGTTGACAGTTCGAGCCCCAGATAAAACTGTAGAAAATCGCCTGCAGAGAGCAGGTAATACAAGCCCAGCAATGAACAGAAAAGCAGTACAAAGAATTCACCACTATTGTTTAAGGGAAGCACTTTTTTCCGCAGCCAGTCTGCCGATAATAAGAGCAATGTAAACACCCCTACATTCAAGAGATTCTTTACAAAATGGATCAAAGGATCGGTATAGAACATACCGCCAAATAAATGCCCCTTTTCCAAGGGAAGAAACCCTATAAGGGTATGTATCCCGAACAGTATCAGGGCCAGTGTGATAAGGCCTTGCTGCTTGTTTTTAGACACAAAGATTGTTCCCACCAGCAGGGCCAGTGTGATGGCCAGGAGCAATAGCTCCTGTCTCATGATCAAAAAACTGCTAATTTGCATACTTGGTCATTTTAAATTATACGACGCCTTGAATAAAAGGGGCAAGACTTTCCCGGATCAATTCACTCAACCACAAGGGGGCCACCCCGATACCCACAATGGGAATCAGCAATAAAAGGATGCCTGTTTTTTCGTACCAGGTAACCCCTGGCAGTGTTAAGAACGCTTCGTTTTTAACAGGCCCCATCAGCATAATACCCACCACCCTAAGGATGTATACAGCGGTCACTACAATGGCCGATACCGACAAGATTGTAGCGACCCGGTAAAAGACAGTTTCATGCTGAAAAGCTCCTACAAAAAGGGTCATTTCAGCCACAAAGCCACTGAACCCGGGAAGTCCCAGGGAAGCCAGTCCGGCAATCACATAGATTGCCGAGATAAAGGGAATTACTTTTAAGAGTCCGCCCAGTTTGGTGATATCCCTGGTATGGGTCCTTCCGTAGATCATACCGATCAGCGCAAAGAACAAGGCGGTCATAAACCCGTGAGAAAGCGATTGTAAAATGGCCCCGTTCCAGGCAGTTTTATTAAGCATTAACAGGGCGAACAATACCATGCCCAAATGGCTGACCGACGAATAGGCATTGATGTATTTTAGGTCGGTTTGTCTGATGGCTCCAAAGGCCCCGTAGATTACCCCAGTGGCCGACAGAACAATAAAAAACGCTGACCAATCGATGGCCCCGAGCGGCAGTAAATACATGGCTACCCGGAATACCCCGTAACCACCGAGTTTCATCAATACCCCGGCGTGGAGCATAGAAACAGCTGT
Organism: Lutibacter sp.; assembly: GCA_030748365.1. Classification (GTDB taxonomy): domain Bacteria; phylum Bacteroidota; class Bacteroidia; order Flavobacteriales; family Flavobacteriaceae; genus Lutibacter. The sequence goes on along the minus strand of JASMME010000144.1, from coordinate 2,353 downwards.
TGGTGCCGAAGCATGCCCATCGGGTGACCAGGTATGAAAAGGGAACAAGGCTCCCAGTACCGCAAATCCGATAAAGGTTAGCGGGAAAAACAGCTGCTGGGCCTCTAAGGGGATTTGTACCTGGGCAATTTCAAGGATATGAAAAGTGAGGGGGCCGCCTTCCGTATTGGAATGAAAATAGATACCCAACAGCCCTACCAATAACACCGCTGAGGCGCCCATTAACATCAGGGTCAATTTCATGGCCGCGTACTCTTTTGGTCCACTTCCCCAGATGCCGATCAGCAGGTACATGGGAATCACCGCAATCTCGTAGAAAACGAACATCGTAAACAGGTCCAGGGAAATAAAAAAGCCATAGACGCCGGTTGCCAATACGAGCAGTGCGATAAAGAATTCTTTGGGGAGGTCCTGTATTTTCCAGGAGATAAACACCCCTGCCAGCACCACAATGGCGGTTAGCAGTATCAAGCTTATTGAAATACCGTCCACGCCAATGGCGTAGTGTATATTGAATTGTTCAAACCAGACCAGGTCCCTGGTAAACAACATCACCGCTTCGTTAAGGGCCCGTTCCCGGTAGTAGGCAAAGACCAGGTGAATGGCCATTCCTAACTGCACCAGGCTGCCCAGCATAGAAACCAGCCTTGCCTGTTGTAAACCCTTGGTAAAGACCAAGCCCAGCATGGTCAGCACTGGTACGACGATAAAAAGTGATAAAATATCCATAAAGCGGGTCTAGTTAATTCCGTTGTTTAAACAATATAGCACGATGCCGACAATGACTACGATGCCGCCTACAAAAGCGAAGGCATAATCCTGTACCTTCCCAGATTGCAGTCCTTTTATTTTTTTGGAAAGCAGGACTGTTCTGTTTCCAATGCCTTCCATGGTGCCGTCTACAAATTTTTTATCGAATTTGGCAATGGGAGCTGCCACCTTGTCAAACAATATTTTTTTGGTGATAAACAGGTATAATTCATCGAGGTAAAATTTATCAAGTGCCCATTGATAGCAAATTCCGAGGGCGCCGGCTACTTTCTCCGGAAGTGAAGAGGGCTTCTTATAAAATGCCCAGGCAAGCCCGATTCCAAACAGTCCTACACCCACAGCCACGGCTGCCAGGGGATAGTGTAGGTGGACCTCAAAGGCCCTTCGGTCAGCGGTTACAAATTCGCTGAAGGGAATCAAGCCCGTAAAGGCACTTAAAAGGGCCAGTATCACCAGGGGAATGGTCATGGAAAGGGGTGATTCCTGTGGGGGATGTTCGTAGTGACGGTCTTTTCCCCAAAAGATCCCAAAATAGATGCGGAACATATAAAAAGCGGTCAAACCAGCGACCACTACACCCACTGTATAGAGGATCGTATGTTGTTCAAAGGCGGCAACGAGGATCTCATCTTTGCTAAAGAAACCTGCAAAAGGGGGTACTCCCGCAATGGCCAGCGCAGCCACCAGGAAGGTAGCATTGGTTACTGGCAGGTATTTGCGCAGCCCACCCATATCCTTTAGGTAATTGCTGTGTACTGCGTGGATAACTGAGCCTGCTCCCAGAAACAGCAAGGCTTTGAACATGGCGTGGGTAAATAGGTGAAACATGGAAGCCATATACCCCAAGCCTTCATCTCCGTGATAGCCAGATACCCCCAGGGCCATCATCATATAGCCCAGTTGCGACATGGTTGAAAAGGCCAGTACCCGTTTGATATCGGTTTGGGTAAGTGCAATGATGGCTGCAAATAAGGCAGAGAACCCGCCTGTATAGGCCACCACGTTAAGGGCAAAGCCGTTTTCTACAAAATAAAATACAGGAAACATTCTCGCCACGAGGTATACCCCGGCCACTACCATGGTTGCGGCGTGGATAAGGGCAGAAACAGGCGTCGGTCCTTCCATGGCATCGGGTAGCCAGATGTGTAGTGGAAACATGGCTGATTTACCAGCCCCTCCTACAAAGATTAAAATCAGGGCCCAGGTTATTGCTGATAAGCCCATAAAGGAATGGGAGGCCCAGTTGCTTATGGCCGGCCCCTCTGGATGGTTCAGGGCCTCAAAGTCAAAGGTACCGGTATAATACCCGAAAATCAGTATACCGATCAGGAAGCCCAGGTCGGCAAAGCGCGTGACGATAAAGGCCTTTTTTGCCGCGGCTACCGCCGATGGCTTGGTGTAGTAATAGCCGATAAGCAGGTAGGAGGATACCCCCACCAATTCCCAAAAAATATAGATCTGAAACAGGTTGGTGGCCAGCACCAGGCCGAAAATAGAAAAGGAGAACAGGCTTAGAAAAGCGAAGAAGCGGGTATAGCCAGCATCCCCTTTCATATAGCCCCTACTATAGATGTGTACCATC
>JASMME010000143.1 GCA_030748365.1 Lutibacter sp. | reverse complement strand
TTCTCTTCAGGTATAAGTATCTTCAAATACATCCGTTCGATGTCATGAAGATCAATTTAGTCGCCACCATACTTTAAATGGTCCTATTTTATGGACTCCAAAAGGTCTAGGGTTTCACTGTTGGACTATTTATAAGTTCTTGGTTTCTTATTAGTAGGCGATCTCCTTTGACTACCTCACTAACCGGTATGCTCTTTTCCTCGGTAGCTAATATTTTGGTCACAGCTATCGGAAAATACGACTTATAATCGCGTTCGAAGGATAAAAAATTATAGGTCTTTTGCTGAAAAAACTTCCCCAGTAGCAAAAAGAAAATCAACCCGGTCAAACTATCAAAAAAACCGGTACCAATATCGAGTATTATCTCAATTGAACTCCTTAAAAACAGCACCGATACACCCAGGGCTATGGGTACGTCGATGGTTAAATAACGGTGCTTTAGTCCTTTGTAAGCGGAGACAAAATAGTCCCTGGCTGAATAAAAAACAACTGGTACGGCCATTACGAACATCAGCCAGCGGAACAAATACTTGTATCGTTCCAGCCAGAACTCGTCTACTTCAAAGTATTCTGGAAAGGACAAAAGCATGATGTTACCAAAAGAAAAAGCCGCTACCGATATCTGGTAGATCAGGGTTTTGTCTACCTGATTACCAGCGGCTTCTGTGGTGGCCAAACTGAGGTAAGGTTCATAGCCTATAGAACTGATCAATCTCACTATTGACCGTAAGGAAGTCACCTTATTTTTATAGGTAATTCGCAGTGTTTTTTTAGGAAAATTAACCTGCGAACTTGTAATTCCCTGGGCCAATTTTGTTAAATTTTCCAAGACCCAAATACAGGAACTACAGTGGATGGCAGGAATGTGTAATTCTACCACAGCGCGTTCGCCATCATTAAATGACAGCAATTTATCAACGATGTTCTTATTGTCTAAATAGTCATATTTCCCTTCTAGCTCAGGAGGAATCGATCCCGGTGTGCTATTAAGGTCATAGTAATCATTCAGGTCGTTTGCGGAGAGTATCTCATAAACTGTTTGGCAACCGTTACAACAAAAGTCCTTCTCGTCAAATAAGATTGGCTTGCTCCCACAATCAAGACCACAGTGGTAACAGTTGTTAAAATTCATAAAGGTAAATTTCGGGGTAAAATTATCGAATTATTCTTTTGCAGCTATGATAAATATCATAAAAAATTATATATTTGTGTAGCTCACTACTAATAATAAATTAAGTCAACGCTATGTCTAAATGCGCCCAGTGCATCATTAAACAATTCAATTCTTTTCAGAAATTGACCAATGCGGAACTGGAGGTGTTTAGCAACCACAAATCGTCCCTCTTAATCAAAAAAGGATCAGCTATCATGCGGGAAGGTGCTCCAGTAGCCGGTTTATACTGTATAAAGGACGGTAAATGCAAAATGACCAAACTAAACACCAATGGCAAGGAACAAATTATAAAGTTTGCCCGGAGCGGTGATATTATTGGGCACCGGTCTATCCTGAGCGAAGAACCCGTTGGTCTGAACATTACTGCCCTGGAAGATACCAGGGTTTGTTTGATACCCAAAGCAGACATCCTAAAGATGGTCAAAGAAAACCCTTCCTTTTCGCTGGAATTAATGAAGAACATCTCCCACCAGCTAAACGAGGCCAATTCTTCCATTTCCAAGATGTCTCAAAAACCTGTAAAAGAGCGCCTGGCGGAAACCCTCTTATACCTGGAAGAAATCTTTGGGGTTGATAAGGAAGGTTTTATCGATGTGATTCTGACCCGTGAAGAAATCGGCAATACCATTGGTACGGCCACCGAATCGGCCATCAGACTTCTTTCGAGTCTCAAAAAGGAAGGCCTGATCGAACTGATAGGAAAGCGTATCAAAATCAATAAAAAATCCGTGTTGAAAAACCTCTCGGAAGGCTATTAACAGCTCCTAAAATCATTTACCAAAGAATGCCTTTTAGTATTGTCTAAAAGGTATTTTTTTATTGACTAAGTCATGGAAGCTGCCAGGCGTTTATAGATGCCTTTTTCCAGTTTGCTACGAATGGACGAAAAGGCCTCAATGGTCTCTTTGACATCTTCCAGCGTATGCGCCGCTGTTGGAATCAACCTGAGAATAATCAAGCCTTTGGGAATGACAGGGTAGACCACAATAGAACAGAATACACCGTAATTTTCTCGCAAGTCATTTACCATGGCCATGGCTTCAGGGATGCTTCCTTCTAAAAATACGGGCGTTACACAAGAATTCGTCTTTCCAATATCAAAGCCCTCTTCTTTTAAACCGTTCTGCAAGGCGTCTACATTCTCCCAGAGCTTTTCTTTCAGCACAGGCATGGTACGAAGCATCTCTAGGCGCTTTAAGGCCCCTTTTACCATTGCCATAGGCAATGATTTGGCGAACATCTGAGAACGCATATTGTATTGCAGGTACTGGATGACGTCTTTATCACCTGCAAAAAAGGCCCCAATGCCAGCCATTGACTTGGCAAAAGTGGCAAAATAGACATCAATTTTATCCTGGACACCTTGTGCTACCCCAGCGCCTTTTCCGCCAGCTCCCAAGGTGCCAAATCCATGGGCATCGTCTACCAGCAACCTAAAGTTGTAATCCTGTTTGAAAGCGGCAATTTCTTTGAGCTTACCTTGTTCTCCTCTCATACCAAAAACACCTTCAGAGATTACCAGAATTCCACCCTGGGTTTCCTCGGCAATCTTGGTGGCACGACGAAGGTTTTTTTCCAAACTTTCCATGTCGTTATGCTGATAAGTAAATCGCTTACCGTGATGGAGTCTTACCCCATCAATAATACAGGCATGTGCATCGACATCATATACAATGACATCATTTTTAGTCACCAAGGCGTCAATGGCCGATACCATGCCCTGATAGCCAAAATTAACTAGGTAAGCAGCCTCCTTTTCAACAAAATCAGCACAGGCCTGCTCCAATTGCTCGTGGTAAGTGGTATGTCCAGACATCATCCTGGCACCCATGGGGTAGGCCATACCGTAGTCAGCAGCGGCAGCGGCGTCGACAGCCCTTACCTCAGGATGGTTGGCCAGGCCGAGATAATCGTTGATGCTCCAAGTAATAACCTTTTTTCCATTAAAGGTCATTCGGTTAGAAATGTCTCCTTCCAATTTGGGGAAAACGTAATAGCCTTCCGCTATGTCGGCCCATTTTCCAAGGGGTCCTTTGTCTTGTATGATTCTCTCAAATAGGTCTTTCATGTGTGCTATGAATGCTTTTAATTACGTTGTAACATCCGAAAAATGATTTTCCTTACTTATGAGGATTGTGTGTGGATGTGTCACGATCACTGGTTTGGTTCTACTTAGGTGCTGCGATTGGCACTTGAGGAACAATGCAAAGTACGTGATTTTTTTATGCTTTTCAAACGATGTAAGCACAAAAAAAGAGGCCAACCTAGTAAAATAAGTGCCCCTTCTGATAGATTATCTACTCCTTCTATTTGATATACTCCACCACGTCATGTAATTTGTGCTGGGCATCGAAAAAACCTTGTTGTTCCATCCATTCGTCGCTGTAGATTTTCTCCATATAGCGTGATCCGTGATCCGGCAAGATCAAAACGACCTTCGATGTCTTATCAAACAAGCCCTGCGCATTGTACTGTATCGCTGCCTGTACGACCGCTCCACTGGTATAACCAGCAAACAAACCTTCGGTTAAAGCGAGCGCTCTTGCTTGGTGGGCAGCTGCTTCATCAGTTACCTTTTCAAAGACATCAATCAAGTCAAAAGAGGTGGCCGATGGAATGAGGTTTTTTCCCAATCCCTCAATTCTGTAGGGATACATCTCGTTGATATCAAACTCGTTCGTCTGGTGGAATTTTTGTAAAATCGACCCATAGGCATCAACACCTAAAATCTTAATCGATGGGTTTTGTTCCTTTAGATACTTGGCAACGCCTGAAATGGTTCCACCAGTACCGCTGGCTGCCACAACATGGGTCAGTTCACCCTGGGTCTGTTTCCAAATCTCAGGACCGGTAGAATAATAGTGAGCATCAATATTAAGCTTGTTAAAGTACTGGTTTATATAAATGGAATTGGCGGTTTCCTGCTGCAGTCTTTTGGCCACGGAATAATAGGATCTCGGATCATCTGCCTTGGCATGTGCAGGACATACATACACTTTTGCCCCCATGGCTTTAAGCATGTTGATCTTTCCTATGGAAGCTTTGGAGTTTACCGCTAAAATACACTTGTATCCCTTTATGATACTTACCAACGCAATACTGAATCCCGTATTTCCAGAGGTTGTTTCAATAATGGTACTCCCTTTTTTTAACAAACCCTGACGCTCGGCTTCTTCAATGATATGAAGGGCAATCCTGTCTTTCATAGAATGGCCAGGATTATAGGCTTCATATTTGGCGAAAAAAGTGCCGGAAAGCTCCTTGGTAATATGATGCAATTTGATAAGGGGGGTATTGCCTACGAGGTCTAATATATTATCACAAATACCTGAATTCTGTGTCATTCTACTGTCTGTTAACTAAAACAATCTTAGCTCATCGCAAAAAGCAAATTTAA
>JASMME010000142.1:4288-4590 GCA_030748365.1 Lutibacter sp. | reverse complement strand
GGCAGGGCATTGGCATCCTGGGTATTTCCAGAAGTATTGACTGAGATATACCCTCCGGACTGTTGGATTCGTTCAAAGGACGATCTGTCTACCACCAGGTCTTTGATAACCGGAAAGGCAGCAGCCCTCCAGGGCTCTATACAGATGGTGTCTCCATCTTTAAACATCCGCATATGTAGCTGACAAGTGGTGACACCCCTGTCAGGGCCATGGGCTTCTCCGCTGATATGCAACGAACACATGCCGCAGATGCCTTCCCTACAATCATGGTCAAAAGCTACGGGCTCTTCGTCCCTGGCAAC
>JASMME010000142.1:0-4278 GCA_030748365.1 Lutibacter sp. | reverse complement strand
TCCAGGAATGACATATGTTCTGAAATGTCAGTCACTTTGTATTCGACCAACCGCCCCTTTGCTTCAGGGCCTTTCTGTCTCCAAATTTTTAAGGTTAGATTCATGGTGTCTTCTATTTGTATGATCGCGTTTTTAACTCAATATCTTTAAACTCGAGGTTTTCTTTGTGTAAAATGGCCTCACTTGGCTTACCGGTATATTCCCAGGCAGCTACATAGGCATAGTCTTTGTCATCGCGAAGGGCTTCGCCTTCAGGTGTTTGGCATTCTTCCCGGAAATGACCCCCACAAGATTCTTTTCGCTCTAGGGCATCCTTGGCAAACAATTCTCCCAACTCCAGGAAATCGGCGACCCTTCCAGCCTTTTCCAACTCGGGATTGAGTTCGTGTAAACTACCGGGAACCTTAACGTTTTTCCAGAAATCTTCCCGGATTTCCTGAATTTCGCGGATTGCCTCCTTCAGCCCTTTTTCATTCCGGGCCATACCTACCTTGTTCCACATCACCAGGCCTAATTTTTTGTGGTAATAATCCACCGAGTGGTTGCCCTGGTTTTCAACAAAGAAAGTCAACCTTTCCATCACGGCCTTTTCCGCTTCGTCAAACTCAGGGGTGTCAGTCGCAATTTCACCAGTCCTGATATCGTCAGACAGGTAATCACCAATGGTATAAGGCAGTACAAAATACCCATCGGCCAATCCTTGCATCAGCGCAGAGGCCCCTAGCCTGTTAGCACCGTGGTCGGAGAAATTGGCTTCCCCAATGCAATACAATCCGGATACGGTGGTCATCAGGTTGTAATCTACCCATACGCCTCCCATGGTATAGTGGGTAGCCGGGTAAATCATCATAGGAGTTTTATAGGGGTTCTCATCGATAATTTTTTCATACATCTGGAACAGGTTGCCATACTTGGCTTCCACAACGGCCTCGCCCAACTGGGTGATCTGTTCTTCAGATGGATTCTCAATCCCCTTGATTTTGGCCTGTTCTTTTCCGTAACGTGCGATGGCCGACGCAAAATCGAGGTAGACTGCTTCTCCGGTGGCGTTGACACCATAGCCGGCATCACATCTTTCCTTGGCAGCCCTGGAGGCCACATCACGCGGTACGAGGTTTCCAAAGGCCGGATAACGACGCTCTAAATAATAATCCCTGTTTTCTTCTGCGATCTCCGTTGGTTTTAGCTTGCCTTGCTGAATGGCCTGGGCATCCTCAATCCTGGCTGGCACCCAAATCCTACCGTCATTTCGCAGGGATTCTGACATCAGGGTGAGCTTGGACTGATAATCTCCGGAACGGGGGATACAGGTCGGATGAATTTGTGTAAAGCAGGGGTTGGCAAAGAAGGCCCCTTTTTTATGAATTTTCCAGGCCGCTGTGGCATTGGATCCCATGGCGTTGGTAGAGAGGAAATAAACATTGCCGTACCCTCCGGTGGCAATGACAACTGCATGTGCTGAGTGGCGTTCGATGGCCCCACTTACCAGGTCTCGGGCAATAATTCCCCTGGCCTTTCCATCGACCTTAACCACATCGAGCATTTCATGACGGTTATACATCGTAATCTTGCCCCGTGCAATCTGTCGGTTCATGGCTGCATAGCAGCCCAGTAATAACTGTTGACCGGTCTGGCCTTTGGCATAGAAGGTACGGGATACCAATACCCCCCCAAAGGAACGGTTGTCGAGCAAACCGCCGTAATCGCGCGCAAAAGGAACGCCTTGTGCTACACATTGGTCAATAATATTGGCAGACACCTCTGCCAGTCGGTATACATTGGCTTCCCGGGAGCGGTAATCCCCTCCTTTGACCGTGTCGTAGAACAGGCGGTAATTGGAGTCACCGTCACCCATGTAATTCTTAGCGGCATTGATTCCTCCCTGGGCAGCAATAGAATGGGCCCTTCTCGGAGAATCCTGGTAAGCAAATGCCTTTACATTATACCCCAACTCTGCCAGGGTAGCTGCTGCTGATCCACCCGCCAGGCCAGTGCCAACCACAATGACATCTATATTGCGCTTATTGGCTGGATTGACCAAGTTGATCTTGTCTTTATAGGTTGTCCACTTATCTTTTATAGGGCCTTCAGGTACTTTGGAATGTAAGGTCGTCATTATGATCTAAGATTAATGGTTAAAATGGTGGTACAATGCAATGATGATAAAGCCCAGCGGTATGGCAATGGCATATACCTTTCCGATTGTCTTTACAACAGGGGTGTATTTGTTGTGAAATCCGACCGACTGAAAGGCTGACTGAAAACCATGCAAAAGGTGCAGGGACAGCAGTACAAAAGACAGGACATAAAAACCAACCTTGACTGGGCTGGCAAACTTGTGCTGTAATTCTTCAAAATAACGCGTGGGATCCTCCGGTAAGAAGTCTACATACTTATAGGCCATTTCGGGAATCCAGAAATCGACGAAGTGCACCACTAGAAAGGCCAGTACCACCCCACCGGTTAGCAACATGTTTCTGGACATCCAAGAGGCGCCTGCAGCCCCCTTGTATTGGGCGTATTTAACCGTTCTTGACCGACGGTTCTTCAGCTCCAGTACAAAGCCCATGACAAAGTGAAAAACAACACCGAAAATTAGGATGGGCTGCATGGCAAACTGTACCATTGGGTTGGTTCCCATAAAGTGGGAGAGTTCATTGAAAAGATGCTCACTAAACAGCGATGTGAGATTCACCGCCAAGTGGATAATCAGGAAAATAATAAGAAAGAGTGCAGACAGGGCCATGGCCACTTTTCTTGCAATTGATGAAGATAAAAATCCGCCCATTATAAATTCATTTTTGATAGGAATGCCAAAGGTAATAATTCTATATATCCCACATTCGCTGTAGTATCATTTTTTAAACTATTTAGAATCCTTATAAATTACTTACCTACTGCAGGTTCTGACAAAAACGGGCTTGTTATTCTTGGTGTCAGATGCGGCATCGGGCAGTTTTATTTTTAGGACTTCCACGCTATCTATACCCCTTGTTTGCCCTAATAGGTTTTGGTCATGGTTTCTGGAATGGCAATAATTACATCTGCCTGTTGATGCGATTCTTCTGTAAGCCTGCTAATTTTGCGTTGACTAACCACACTCACCGTTAGTATTTTTAGGGTGGGGTTGGCTTGTTTGAGGTACCAATATATCCCCTCGCGATTGTCGGAGTGTCGTGAACCATTGTAGTGCAGAAACAGGGTGTTTTTTTGTCGGTTTTTTAGTATAAAATAGGCCATGGTGGCGTCTTTTACGGCCTGGGCCTTGGGAAGGTTTTCACCGCCGTGCCCTCCCATCATATGGATCATCTGCTGATAACCCGGTAGGCTTGCATCATAGGGTATCGGCAAAGGTGCCATCCAGGATTTTTCGGTATCACTCAGGCTTTGCAAAACCTCAAACCCTTTTCTGTACACCTTCCTGGCATACCTTCTCGGAATGTTGGTGGCAATCAGGGGTAGCGCCTGTTGCTTGGCCAGGTCCACCAGGGGTTTATAATCGGTCTTATAATTGGGCCATAAACGGGCCAGGGTATCAAAGGCCGATTGATCGATACTCCCTTTTAGATAGGCCGTCAGGTGGGGCTGATCATCAGCTTCAAACATTTCAGCGCCCAATACCACAGGCTGCCTATCGGCCAGTTCTTTGGTCGTTTCAAATTGGAGCCAATGTACGATGGGGTTGTCGTGATGTTCTCCGAACAAGACGATATCAGCGGCACTCATTTGCCTGATCATTTTTTTATAGGAAAGTTTTTTTCCCTTGGAATTGAAAAGTTTATAGGCGGGTTTATGCTGGCTATATCCCTGGTTTGCAAAGGCTAGCAACAGGAGATACATCGTTATTTTTTGTGTAAAACTCATAGATATTTATTTTGACTGGTAGCGAAAAGGGAGGTGTTTTGGCCAATTTAAAAGGGTAAACAGGTATTATAAATAATACCGTGTTTAGAACGGTTATTATTCAACAAATGTATAACTTTGTTCGGTAACTGCCCATAACTATTTTGGCAGATATAGCATTCGTATTCTTTTAAAGTAAGATTCATGAAATACCTCCCGATAGACCCTCAGTTGTTTCGTAAGAACCGGGCCAAATTTACGGCTGCGATGAAGCCCCATTCGATCGCTGTCTTTAACTCCAATGATCTGTACACCCCCGGGGCAGATACCACCCTACCCTTTCACCAACACAGGGATATTTTCTACCTGAGTGGTGCAGACCAAGAAGAAAGTATCTTAGTGCTTTTTCCGGACGCACACGACCCAAAACACCGG
>JASMME010000141.1 GCA_030748365.1 Lutibacter sp. | reverse complement strand
CAAAGTGGTCAGGGCGTTTTTAAACACCTGTTCGAAGGCGAGAAACTTTAATACACTCAAATTGACTGTTGGGTGGAAACGCAAACCACCTTTATAAGGGCCAATAGCAGAATTCATTTCAATTCGAAAGCCTCTGTTGACAACAATCTCTCCGCTGTCATCCATCCAGGGCACCCGAAACATCAAAACCCTTTCAGGCTCTACCATTCTCAATAAGATGTTCTTGCCATTGTATATTTCCTGGCTGACAATGTAAGGAATAACTGTTTCCGCAACCTCTTGAACAGCTTGTAAAAATTCTGGTTCGTGCTGGTTTCTTTGCTTTACCAGATCCATAAACCCTTTTATTTTTGATTCCATAATTTATGAAGTGTAATTTTGTGCATTTTTGAATTTACGCTACAAATATAAATGTTTTTTAAGATTTACTTAAAAAAACAAAAAAAAAGAACGAAACTTTTTTCGTATACTATAACGTTTTCGTAAACCCTTATTTTTAAGGCGATTTAAGGACCTCTATTTGATTTAATTTATAAAACAAAAACAGACGCGTATCATCCTTTTATCTGCTTGAGAAAACAAAATAAAAATACGTAAATTTGCCCTTGTATTCTATAAACGTCAGTGTATGTTAGATCGTGTAAAAACCCTGATTGGTGAAGTGGGTTCCTTTGAAACTTCCTCCAAGCAGGAAATCGAAGATTTCAGGATCAAGTATTTGGGGAAAAAAGGACTTCTCAATGCTTTGTTTGCCGAATTCAAGAATGTGGCACCCGAAGAGAGGAAGGCTTTTGGACAAGCACTGAACCAGTTGAAAGACGCCGCCCATGAGAAGGTGCGTGCGCTTACAGAAAAGCTTGATAGCAACCAAGAGCAAACGGGTATTTATGGAGACCTGACGCGGCCTTCAGATCCGATTGATTTGGGTGCCCGACACCCCATTTCAATTGTAAGAAACAAAATTGTTGATATTTTTTCCCGTATTGGTTTTACGGTCTCTGAGGGTCCTGAGATTGAAGATGACTGGCATAATTTCACCGCTTTGAACCTTCCGGAATACCACCCGGCAAGGGATATGCAGGATACTTTTTTTATTGAAAAAGATCCTGATATTCTGCTGAGAACGCATACTTCTTCTGTTCAGGTACGTTATATGGAGGAACACCAGCCGCCCATTCGGACAATTTCTCCAGGAAGGGTGTTTAGAAATGAAGACATTTCTGCCCGTGCACATTGTATCTTTCATCAGGTAGAGGGTTTATACATCGATCACGATGTTTCTTTTGCCGATTTGAAGCAGACTTTGCTTTATTTTACCCGGGAAATGTTTGGAAAATCAAAGATTCGTTTGCGGCCTTCGTATTTTCCTTTTACGGAACCCAGTGCTGAGGTAGATATCTACTGGGGCCTGGAAAGCGAAATTGATCATAAGATAACCAAAGGTACTGGTTGGTTGGAAATCATGGGTTGTGGCATGGTGGACCCAAACGTACTAAAGAACGCCAATATTGATCCTGAGGTATACAGTGGTTATGCTTTTGGGATGGGTATTGAGCGTATCGCAATGCTTTTGTACCAAATTCCTGACATCCGTATGTTCTACGAAAACGATGTGCGGTTTTTATCACAGTTTACGCCAGCCCTGTAGAAACGCTTTCACACCCTGTTGACAAGCTGGAAATTTTACTGGTTTAAAACAGTTTAGTCAAGAGATTCCACCAAATTTTTAAAAATTTTTACAGGAGACTGTTTCTTGTATAAAATCGCATAGACCGCATCGATGATCGGGGTGTTGGCACCGAGCTGTTTATTTAAAATAAAGGTACTTTTTGCCGCATAAAAACCTTCCGCAACCATACTCATTTCCATCATAGCACTCTTTACGGTGTATCCCTTTCCAATCATATTACCAAACATGCGATTTCGGCTGAAAATAGAATAGCCCGTTACCAATAGGTCACCCAAATAAGCAGAATTGTTAATATTTCGTTTCATCTTATGTACCTTTTTGATAAAACGCTTCATTTCTCGGATAGAATTGGACATTAATACCGCCTGAAAATTATCACCATAACCCAGGCCGTGGGCGACCCCGGCAGCAATGGCATAAATGTTTTTCAGCATGGCAGCATATTCAGTACCAATGATGTCGTCTGAAATTTTTGTTTTGATATAATGACTGCGCAAATAACAGCTCAACTGCGTTGCTTTTTCTGTGTCCTGACAAGCCACCGTCAGATAGGACAAGCGCTCCATAGCCACCTCTTCTGCATGGCATGGACCAGTAATTACACCAATATTCTCATAAGGTATACCATACTTTTCATGGAAATGTTCCCCTACAATCAGGCCTGTTTCAGGAATGATCCCTTTGATGGCTGAAAAGATAATCTTAGTACCAAGTGTATCCTTGATCTTGTCAAGTTCTTTGCTGATAAATGCAGAGGGGATGGCAAAAATCAAAAGGTCTGCGTAGCATACCATTTCGTTGATATCGCTTGATATTTTTAATTTATTTGTTTGAAACTCAGCTGAACTGAGGTAGTTGGGGTTGTGTTTATTCTCTAGAATATAATCGATTGTCTGTTGGTTCCGCATATACCAACCAACCTGTTCCATCTGCTCACAAAGCATTTTGACAATGGCTGTGGCCCAACTTCCTCCACCAAAAACCGCAATCTTAAGGTCACTCATTGGTTATTTTATTTATAGAACCAAAAGTATAAAAAGTATGACATACCGCCTCCTGAGTTGGGTTAAAAATTTAGTCCTTTTTCTCACCAGTGTTTTAATAGGTTAGAAAGCTGTAAAGAATTTTGCTGAAATGAGACTAACTTTTGTACTTTTATGCGTTGAATATTCTCTGATCAAAAACGCATTTTGGGCGCATTAAAACCCTTTTTTAAAGATACTTTTGTCTATGGCGTGGCTGCTGTGCTGCCCCGGGTCATTAATTTTTTACTGGTAAAAGTGCATTCAGACGCACTGCCTGCGCAAACCTATGCGGAAAACACTAATTTTTATGTGTGGGCGGCCTTGGCTGCTGTCCTGGTCACCATTGGTTTTGAAACCGCTTTTTTTAGGTTCTACCAGACCGAAAAGAAAAAGGACAACCTGATGACAACTGCCTTTTGGAGTATTGTTGCTACCACCGCTTTGTTTGTGTTGATTACCCTGGCTTTTTTTGATTTCTTTTTGGCACAGTTGGATTTTGGTGGAGATCCGATACAAATGAAACTCTTTATCGGCATCCTAGCGCTGGATTCCCTCGCGGTCATTCCCTTTGCTTATCTACGCGTGGCAAACAAAGCCAAACGGTATACAGCAATAAAACTGATCAATGTGGGTGTGATCGTGTTGGTGAACTTGCTCTTTTTAAAATACATACCCGCCTTGTTGGAGGAAGGTAATCCCTTACCCACTTTGCTTGGTCACCTGTTTCAAAGTACCGAACTGGTAAACTTTATCTTTGTGGCCAATGTCCTTGGGTCTGCGGTATCCTTGTGTTTACTGTTGCCTTTCTTAGGAAACTTAAAGGGAGACTTCGACTGGTCTTTGTGTAAAAAAATGTTGGCTTACAGTTGGCCAATTGCCATCGCTGGTATTGCTTATGTAATCAATGAGAATTTAGACAAGTTGCTGATTGGTACCCTCATGGATAAGTACGCTATGGGAGTGTATAGCGCCTGCTATAAGCTGGCTATTTTTATGAATTTGTATATCATGGCCTTTAGGTTGGGGGCAGAGCCTTTCTTTTTTAACCATGCCAATCAAAAAGAGGCCCCTAAAACCTACGCGAACATCTTACACTATTTTGTTATTGTTGGGTCGTTGGTATTGGTGGGAATTGTCGTGTTTATCGACCTGCTAAAACAGTTGTTTATCAACGAGGATTACTGGGAGGCCATCGTTATTGTTCCAGTGGTATTGTTGGCAAACCTGTTTTTGGGCGTCTATCACAACCTGGCTGTTTGGTATAAATTAACTGATAAGACTCGGTACGCTATGTTGTTTTCATTGGTGGGCGCAGGTATTACCATTGTTACCAATCTTATATTGATTCCTAAGATCGGCTATATGGGCGCTGCCTGGGCTACCCTGGCCGCCTATGGAACTATGATGGTTCTTTCTTATTGTATCGGTAAAAAACATTATCCAGTACCTTATACCATTCGTAAATCTGGAAAATACCTACTTATGGCGGTCCTGATTTCCTATACTTCTTTTTATCAATTCCGGGAAAATTACTTTTTTTCTGTCGTGTTGCTCATATTATTCGGTGGTGCTATCTATTGGAACGAGAAAACAGCACTCAACAAGATTATGCAATCAAAAGAATAACTACAATGCTCCACCAAACTATTAAAACATACAACGAACGATGAAAATACAACTTATCAACCAATCAAAACACCCACTACCAGCCTATGAAACCCTTGCATCAGCCGGTATGGACCTGCGTGCAAACCTTGGCGAACCTATCAGTCTGGAGCCTTTGGAGCGCTGTATCGTGCCTACTGGTTTGTTTATTGCCTTGCCTATAGGCACAGAGGCGCAGGTACGGCCGAGAAGTGGCCTCGCTGCTAAAAAAGGAATCACT
>JASMME010000140.1 GCA_030748365.1 Lutibacter sp. | reverse complement strand
GTAATCAAACATTTCCGGATCGTGCAGGCCATGAATAAGGGCAAAGTAAAACCGGCTAAATACGTCGATATTTACCCCCGTTCTATACAGGCCCTCTTGGATGCCCTTTTTAAAATTGTCCGTGAGACAATTTTGAAAGATTGCCAATTCCTTCTCCATCAATCTGCTATAGATGTTGGGGTAGTATTTCTTAAGTTGGTACTGTGGTGAGTTCTCCGAATTTTTAAGGAATTCCTTAAAGAGCGTATTGATTTTAAAATTCTCTTCAATGGCATTGTAGCCCTGCTCGCGGATCTTGTCAATATCGTTCCGGATGGTATCGTGTACAAATTCTACCGTCTGCCGGACGAGGTCCTCCTTGTTTATAAAATACTGGTAAAGGGTTTTCTTGGAAGCCCCCAGGTTGCTGGCCACATCGTTCATGGTCACACTTTTAAAGCCCAGACGCATAAAGAGTTCTACGGCTTTGCTAAGAATACAGGTTTTCATCGGGATATTTTTTAAGCTAGATTCGATAAGACCGTTCTTTTTATAGCGTTTGGTTGGTCCGAATGCACGGATTTGTTTCTCTTTCTAAATAGGAGGCAAATATAAGGAAGGAAACTTTAGAAACCAAAAAAGTTTCCAAAGTTTTTAATTTTTTTAACATTTCTTAAAAAACCTTACTATAAAAGGCTTTCCAAGGATTGCCTTAGGGTGTGTGTGGACAGTTCTTTTTAAAGATTTGGGGTATAATTCGGCTGAAAGCTGTATTTTTAGCCTCAAATTCAAGCGACATGAACCTGGACGATTATCGGGAAATTTTTCTAAAGCATATGGAGGCCAGGCTGGTTCTAAAAGCGCCCGAAACCCTGTACAAACCCATACAATACCTGTTGCAACTGGGCGGTAAACGGCTTAGGCCCCTGCTGACCCTTTTGTCTTGTGAACTGTTTGACGGCGAGGCCAAAGATGCCTTGGATGCAGCCTTGGCCATAGAGTTGTTCCACAATTTTTCCCTGATTCACGATGATATTATGGACAGTGCTTCCCTGCGTAGGGGGCAGGTGACCGTACATGAAAAGTGGAATCAAAATACAGCCATCCTTTCGGGAGATGCCCTGATGGTACGTTCTTACCAGTGTTTTGAAAACTATCCACCGGCCCTGTTTAAAGAACTCTTTCAACTCTTTAACAGCACCGCACTCCAGGTATGTGAGGGCCAACAGTACGATATGGACTTTGAAAACAGCGTGGAGGTCCGTATTGATGACTACCTGGCTATGATCACTCAAAAAACAGCGGTATTGATTGCAGCGGCCATGAAAACAGGCGCTATGATTGCGGGGGCAGCTCCCACACAGGCCAGCCTCCTCTACGATTTTGGGCTGCACCTGGGTATTGCCTTTCAGTTACAGGATGACTACCTAGACACCTTTGGTGACCCGGCTGTTTTTGGTAAAAAAATTGGGGGAGATATCGTAGCGAACAAAAAGACCTTCCTCTACCTAAAAGCCCTGGAATGTGCCAATGACAAAGACAAGGAGGCCTTGTTGGCTTGGTACCAGGTACCAAAAGACACCGATGGCAAGGTAGCGGCAGTGACCCGTATTTTTAAGGCCTATCAAATAGACCAACTTAGCCAAGAAGCCATCCAAGTCCATACGGATAAGGCCTTTGCCAAGCTGGACGGGCTTCGTATTTCCGGAGATAAAAAAGCGGCGCTAAGGTCTTTTGCCAGGAATTTGATGCAACGGGCGATATAGCCTACACCAAGCCAAATAATAAGCGTATTATCCGCGTTTTTTCCTGACCAAACGCCACTTTGTACAGGCTATTTCCCCACTACTAACAAGGGCTGTTTTTAGACCGGTATCAGGAGAAAATAATCTGGTCAAATATTGTACGGCATATAAAATAATGCTAGCTTTGCAGTCAATTTTAGGTCCCATAGCTCAGCTGGTTAGAGCATCTGACTCATAATCAGAGGGTCCTTGGTTCGAGCCCAAGTGGGACCACTGAATTCCAAAGCCTTGTAAATCTGTTTTTTACAAGGTTTTTTTATTGCTTTCAGTGAATTAAATTTATGAAAATTTCTGTAATTTCTTCTGTCATTTTTAGTTTTTTGAATTTTTTCTACCATTTTCATTTTATCAAAATTCCTTTATTTATAAGGGCTACCACTGTTTCTTAAGAAGTTCTTGTCATTTTTCTGTCATTTTTATTTTTGCCCTTTTTGTTCAGTTTTTAGACAAAACAAAAAAAAGGCTCTAATTTATTTTAGAACCTTTTTACCAAACTTAACTAAACTTAACCAAACTAATTAAATATCCCCAAAATAGCGTATTCTTCGACTTGTAGAAATTCCTCCTTGTTGATTATAACAGGGTGCATAATTGCATTGGTTTGTAATAAAACCTTTTGCCCTTTCTTGACGTACTGGCATTCAGGTCCGGTTAACACTACATCTACACTGCCATCCCAGGCTAGTTTCTCCTGGTTAAGCATGTCAGTACTTTTTATAATACCAGCATCGGTCTTTTGCTTGATCTTTGGTGGTCTTATTACCACGGTGGCTTTTAAAGGCGTATAATCCATATTTATAAATTTAAAATTTGTTTACGAAATCTATCAATAATTAAGTCCTTGCGTCGCTTTTCTCGTTTTAGCATACGCTCAGTAAAACGCAGCTCATGAGCAAATGAATAGCATATTTTTACCAATAGGGCAATTACTCCTATCAGAAAAACAATTATAAGCCATAGGATTGTGATCATAATTAATTGACTTTTTTAGTTTTGCTCTTGTGGTCCGCCAGGATAAGTGAAATATGGTCGATACGCTCTCGTTCACTTTTGCGAAAAAAATATTCCGGATTGACCACATAAGATCCCCGTGCAGCCCGAGTTAGTAATAAGCCCTTTTTAGTCAGAGAAGAGAATGCTTTCTTTACCGTATTATCGGAATAAAGCGTTTGACCTTTGGTTGCCTTGGAAATAAGCTTGGTAATTGAAGAAAATGAAAGTCACTTTAGTGACAAACAAATTTATCTTTTACAACAATGTGATCAAGTATTAAGTGATTTCAATGGAAACAATATTGAGTCAGTAACCAATTCCTTTGAAGAAATTAAAAATATTGCACAATCAGAATTATCAGAAGAAAGTGCGCAAGTTATTTTAATTGCATGTGAAGTAGGTAAAATGTCATCAACTTATTGGAGTGAAAACATTGAAGAATGGAATCAAGTCTTAAATGGAGGTGCTTCAAGCGGGAAAGCCAATGGTTGGTTTAGTTGGAGTGAAGTTGCTGGCGCAGATGTTGCTGGTGCAGTGGGGGCTGCGGTTACAACTGCAGTTATTAATGCCATTCCTGGCGGAGGTCAAGTTGCTTATGGTACTGCCATCGTTAGCACTGCAGCTGGTGCGAGTGTTGGTGATGCTGTTTTACAGGTATGGAATCATTACTTTTAAAGTTTTAGAATTATGACTAAAAGAGGATACATTATTTATTTTATAGTTTTTATAGTTATATATACATTTTTGAACGTCATTATATTTGGTAAAGAATTAAATGTTGAGTTAATACTCTATTCACTCTTGGCTTCAATATTATCTATTTCAATTATTTATTTTATTCAAAAGTTAGAAAATAAGAGACAATAACGTGGCATAACACGGTATAAAAAAATGACGGAATAATGTTGAGAATTAAAAGATTTTTTAAACTGTTACCAGACGCTCTTAAATACCCACCCAACGTATTCTTAATCACTTAATCGACAACAACTTATCACTGACACCAACAGGCTGTTAGGTGTTGTTGGTTTGTTGTTGTTGTTGATGGCTAGGTCTCCTATGCCTAAGTTATGGGCTAGGGTCTAAGCGATTAAAAAGGATTTTCTAAACCGCATACAAGCTAACTATATAAAACAAACAAGGGCAGTATGGGAAATGGCTACAAGCCAGCGGCTAAAAATATTTCACTACTTTTAAGCAAACAATCACTGATTTAGCCTAACGACCCATTAGTACCATGCTCCCAAACCACACCATTGAATTCCTATCGACCGAATGGACGGTCAATACCCTGTTGTTTACTTTCGCCATTTTCCTGTTCCTATGGGTCAGTAAAAAAAGCGCCCCCTCCAAAAGGCCTGCCACCCTACGTGTCCTAAGCCTTTTATTAATCCTCTCCATCCTGTATACCCATGCCAGGGATGTGTACTACGGTCATTGGAGCCTCAGTTATAGTTTGCCCCTTCACCTTTGTGGTATTTCCAGCCTAATTTGTTGTGTGTTCCCTTTTGTGCCCGGGAAGAAAGCCCTTTTTCAATTTGTGTATTACACCGGAATTTTAGGAGGATTGGTATCGGTCCTAACCCCCCAGATCAACCATTATGACGGGAGTTTGTTTGTCTATATCCAGTACTATTTCTCCCATGGACTCATCGTGTTAATCCCCTTGTATATATACCTGTATACTGATATCAAACTCTCCCGATTCTCCTGGCTGCACACCCTGCTGATTCTCAACCTGCTGATGCTCTTTATTATGCCGCTTGATTTTGCTATTGGGGCCAATTATATGTACTTGGCGGCCCCCCCGGAAGTTGCCAATCCACTGATTATCGGAGACTGGCCCTACTACCTGAT
>JASMME010000013.1 GCA_030748365.1 Lutibacter sp. | reverse complement strand
AAACCGCCCAACTGGTTTCCCAGATAATCTGGTATTTTATAGAAGGGGTCAATTACCGGGCACATGACTACCCCTTCGGTTTGAAAAATCATTACAAAAAGTATATAGTTCCCATAGAAAATCAGGTTTTAAACTTCCATAAAAGTCATAAAACCGGTCGTTGGTGGATGGAAATAGACCTAGGAGAAGGCAATAAATTCAAAAGGCATGCGTTGGTCCCGTGTACCTACGAGGATTATACAAATGCCTGTAATCACGAGATTCCTGACAGGTGGGTTAGAACCTTGAAAAAACTGGCCTAAAAAATAGTCGTGAAAAAATTGGTACAATACTAACCTGTTTGCTGGGTTTATATTGTTTTTTTTAAGAATTAGTAATATGTTTGTGCTTGCTACCAAAAGCAGGAGAATGATTATGAGAAAAGTCTTTTTTTATATTTTAACAGTATTGTTGCTGTATGCTTGTGGTTCCAACGACCAGGGAGAACTGGTAGGTGTCAGGTCAAAGACCAAGTGGCACTCCTTGAAACCCCTTGGTATGACCCTGGTTCCAGGAGGTTCTTTTACCATTGGCAGCCAGGATGAGGACATCACTGGCTCTATGGCTACACCTTCACGGACGGTAACCGTACGATCTTTCTATATGGATGAAACTGAAATCACCAATGCAGAGTACAAGGAATTTGTACACTGGGTAAGGGATTCCATTGTAAGAACAGAGCTAGCCTTGATGTCCGAATTGATGTCGGATGACGGCACCACTGTATTGGAGCCCTACCAGTTCAAGGATTCAGATACCGCCAATATGACGCCTTACCAAAAGTATATGATGGACAGCTACGGCAGTTTGGGAGATGTTAATGCCCCACTTCAAGGAAGGTCTCTGGACTGGACGGAGGAGCTTATTTGGGATTTTGATGATTTTCCGGATGAATATTATGCGGAGGTCATGGATTCTATGTATACCTTTGTAGAAGGGAGTTATGGAGGCAGAAAAACCCTAGACGTTAAGAAGTTGCGCTATCGTTATCCCTGGTATGACGTCGGGAAACAGAAAAATCAAAAGAGACCTGTCACGGTAAAGGATACCGTCTTCTCTATCTACCCAGATACGGCTGTTTGGTTAAGGGATTTTAACTATTCCTACAACGACCCCATGCACCAGGATTATTTTTCGCACCAGGCCTACCAAGATTATCCCGTACTCGGAATTAGTTGGGACCAGGCAAGGGCCTTTTGCCACTGGAGGACAAAGAGGAAAAACGACTATTTGGCCACCAAAAAAAGAAAGACCACAGTACCTGATTTCCGTTTGCCTACAGAAGCCGAGTGGGAGTACGCTGCCAGGGGCGGATTGGAAAACCCGACCTATCCTTGGGGCGGGCCTTATACCTCCAATGACAGGGGCTGTTTTCTCGCAAACTTCAAACCGCAAAGGGGAGACTATGCCCTAGACGGTGCCTTGTATACCGTGGAGGCAAAATCATACAATCCAAACGATTACGGTTTGTACAATATGGCCGGCAATGTCTCGGAGTGGACCGATACGGAATACGTGGCCGAATCTTATAGGATGGGCGCTACCCTGAACCCGAGTGTCAGGGACGGTAAAAACCGGAAAAAAGTAATCAGGGGCGGTTCCTGGAAAGATGTGGCCTACTTCCTGCGGGTGAGCACCCGTGACTACGAATACGCCGACTCTACCCGAAGTTATATCGGTTTTAGAACAGTACAGGACGTATTGGGAACCGTAAAGAAATAATAATTACCAAATTAAAATAGTTGCATCATGGCACAATCAAAAAGAGTAAAAAAATTATTTAACTACGCTTATGGCTGGGGTGCAGCAGTGGTCATTATTGGCGCCTTGTTTAAGATTCAACATTGGCCTGGAGGGGGTACGATGCTTACGATTGGTATGTTTGTGGAAGCCATCGTTTTCTTTCTTTCCGCTTTTGAATCGGTCGATGACGACGCGGACTGGAAGACCTTGTTTAAAAAACTCGAAAACTTTGGAAAAGAAAATGAACAGGGCATGTTGTCTTCCAAACTGGATGTCATGCTCAAGGAAGCCCAGATTGATGCCGAGTTGATGAAAAGCCTGGGAGACAGTATCCAGCATTTTAAGGACAATATTTCCCCTGCGGTAGATTCAATTGCGGCGACCAACAACTACAGTGAACAGTTGGCCCTGGCAGCCCAACAAATGGAATCGTTGAATACCCTTTACAAGACACAACTCGAAAGTGCATCTGGGCAGACGCAGGCCAATGAGGAGGCGCTTGAAAATACCGCCAGGCTAAAAGAGCAAATGGCTTCCCTGTCTGACAGTTTGGCTTCGCTGAATGAAGTGTACGATGGTATGCTAACGGCCATGTCCACTAAAAAATAACTTATGGCTGCAGGAAAATTATCACCGAGGCAAAAAATGATCAACCTGATGTACCTTGTCTTTATCGCTATGCTGGCGATACAGATCGGGCCGGAGGTGCTGTCTTCATTCGGCTATATGAATGAAAAACTAACCGCAGCCAACACAACTGCCTCGGAGAAGAATGAATTGACCCTTTCCAAGTTAGCTACCAAGGCCGGAGAGCAACCTGAAAAATATGCTGCCCTGTACGAAAAGGCCATGGCAGTTAACGAATTGTCTGTGACCTTTGATCAGTACCTAGACGATTTAAAGGAAATCATTACCGAGGATATTGAGAATAAAAATGACTACGAGGCCATGAAGGGAACCGATGTGGGCGACCAATATTTTTTTGAAGGAGACGGGTATACTGCCAACGGAAGGGAATTTTTAGACCGGATCCATAATTACCGCGATTCAATTCTACAGTTGATTGGGGCGGAACCCCCCCTGGCAACGGTCATTAACAAACGATTTGACACTGCTCCCCAGGATACGGAGGATGGCAAACAACCTTGGTTGCAGAACCGGTTTGAAGGATTTCCTCTGATTGCGACGGTCACCAACCTGACTGCCTTGCAAACAGATATCAAGACGACCCAATCAGACATCTTTGGCACCTTGTTGGGCGGTCAGTTGGAAAGTGATGTCTCTATGTCCAATTACCGGACCATCCTCTTACCGGAAAAGTCTGCCTTTTTCCAAGGAGAGCGTTTTAAAGGTAGGATTGTGTTGGGGCGTTATGACGCTTCCTTAAAGCCATCAGAGGTCATTGTAAACGGCCAACCAGTCACGGATATTGAAGATGGAGCGGCCATGCTTGACTTTCCTGCAGGCAATGTGGGGGAGCGTACCGTAAAAGGGAAATTTGTTTTTATCGAAGACGGTAAACCGGTAGAGATTGAGATCAATAGCAGCTATGCCGTCATTCCCAAACCCAACAATGCAGTGATTTCTGCAGATAAAATGAATGTGGTCTATAGGGGGGTGGAAAACCCTATGACTATTTCTATCCCAGGGGTGCCGGATAACCTTGTTAAGGCTACAGCCAAAGGATTGAGAAAGGTAAAGGGTGCGGGTAGATACTTGATGGAGCCAGGTACTGGCTCTGGAAAAGAAATACAGATTAGGGTGTCCGGAACCTTACCCGATGGTAGCAAGGTCAGTTCATCGCAGGCCTTTAGAATTAAGGACATACCTGCTCCTAGGGGAACCCTCCGAAAACAGAGTGGACACGTTAAGATCCCCAAAACCAGTATCGCCAATGCTACGGTAGGGGTGGAACTGCCTGATTTTGATTTTGACCTGACTTTGAAAACAACTGGCTTTACCGTTAAAGTACCCGGCCAGTCAGCGGTGGTTGTTAGGGGCAACAAAATGAATGCCCAGGCTAAGAAGGTCATTAACAAGGCCAGGAGGGGTGACCTAATCACGCTGTTCGATATCAAATCATCCCTGGTAGGCAACACTTCGTATAAGATAAAAAATGCAGCCCCTGTTAGTATAGAGGTTCAATAAAACAAGTGCTTATGACAACAAATAGGAGAAATTTTGGACTGGGTATTGTTGCCTGTTTACTTTTTCAGACCTTGGTGGCACAGTCCAATTTACTGAATGCCGAAACACCGGCTGATATCGGCATGAAGACCGATGCTCAGGAGCGTGTTGACGATGACAAACCACTGGCCTACGGTTACTTGGATGACCGTGACATTCTCTGGTCCAAGATCGTATGGGAATATATAGACCTAAACGAGCGTTTTAACCTGCCGTTGTACTATCCGGCAGATACGGTCAACATTGCCAATACCCGGCGTTCCCTGTTCGATACCCTACTCAAGGGCATCAGAAAAGGAGAGATTACCGAACTGTACGACGATTCCTATTTCAATCAAAAGATGACGCGTCCGGATATCGAGATGAAATTACAACGCGTCGATACGACAGATGCGGGAATTGATGAGCTGAATGCAGGTGAAACCAATATCGATGAATATATAGATCGTATCAATATCACCTCCCAGGATATCAAGGGGTATAAGATCAAAGGAATTTGGTATTTTGACAAGCGCCAGTCTGAACTCAGGTATCGTTTGCTCGCCATTGCCCCGGTAGCACCTGATGTGCAGACCATGGGCAGGGAAGAGATGGACCTATCGGAACAGCTGGCCCTGTTTTGGGTTTGGTATCCCGATGCACGGGAGACCCTTCACAGGATGAAGGTGTTCAATCCCAAGAACTCGTCCTATCCCATTTCTTTCGACCACCTAATGAACGCCAGAAGATTCCATGCCCTTATCTATAAAGAAGAAAACACCTACGAAGACCGGGAGATTCGTTCCTATATAAAGGACAATGCCCTGTTTCAGGTACTGGAGTCTAACCGTATCAAGGAGGAGATCCGAAACCGGGAGCACGATATGTGGAATTATTAAGATGGCAGACCGCTTATATTTAAAACCCTTGTGATGCAAGGGTTTTTTTATGCTAACAGGAATTACAGTAGCTTTGCCTGAAATGGCTTCGTAGTATGGAAGTAGATTATATCATTGTAGGTTTTGGCTTGGCCGGCATGTCTTTTGCGCATGTCCTCGAAAAAAAAGGGAAGTCTTTTGTGGTTTTCGAAGACGGTTCTCAGCATTCCTCCCGGGTGGCCGGAGGTATGTACAACCCAGTTATCCTTAGGCGATTCACCCCCGTTTGGAATGCAGCCTCTCAATTGGAAAAGGCCCTTCCTTTCTACCGGGAGCTGGAAGAAAAATTATCGCAGACCTATGACTACCCACTAGACATTTACCGGGTTCTTCACTCGGTTGAAGAACAGAACAACTGGTATGCCGCCGCCGATAGGCCTGCCTTGTCGCCCTATATGATTCCCCGAATCATCCACAAGCCCCTTCCAGGTATCCGTGCCGGATTTGGTTTCGGAAAGCTCAGCCGTACAGGCAGGGTAGCGGTACCCAAATTGATCCGTGATTACCGTGCCTATCTAGAAAATAAAACAGGGTTCTTTGCGGAAAAATTTGTACATACAGCCCTTGAATTCAAAGAAGAAAGGGTGCAATACAACCATATAAACGCGGGGAAGGTTGTTTTTTGTGAAGGATTTGGCCTCCTACAAAACCCTTTTTTTAAGCAGCTGCCCTTACCGGGAAGCAAGGGAGAGGTCCTCACCATCCACGCACCTGGACTTCAACTCGAATCCTTGGTTAAATCGGCAGTTTTTATACTGCCTTTGGGAAATGACTACTATAAAGTAGGGGCTACCTTCCACCGAACCGACAAAACCGATACTCCTACTGAAGCGGCCAGGGAAGAATTGCTTCAAAAGCTTCGCATTTTTATGACCCATCCTTTTAAGGTGGTCGACCAAGCGGCAGGTGTCAGGCCTACGGTGGCTGACCGGCGTCCTTTGGTCGGCAAGCATCCGCAAATCCAGCAGCTGGCCATTTTAAATGGTCTGGGTACACGCGGAGTGATGATTGCACCAGAGACAGCGGAACAGTTATACGACCACCTCGAAACTGGGAAGCCCTTGCTTCCGTCCATTTCGATCAATCGCTTTCAGGCGCGTTGGCCGCCCCGGGATCGTAGTGTACAAACAGGTTGATCCAGGCAATACGGGAAAGCCTGATTGAAAGGGGAATGGTCAGGATCAATACCAACACAATCGGTGCAATACTTTCCAATAATGTCAACCCCAGTAACAAGGTGGTGATCAGCAGTACCACGATGCCGATACCTACTGTAAGGGCGTAGTTCATATACATGGCTCCGTAGAAAAAGGACGGCTCTATCATGTATTTTAACTTGCAGGCGCTGCAGTGTTCGTGCATATCAAAGGCGTTGAGCAGTTTTAACAAGTTTCGCTCCTTCATAAAATCACCTTCCTGGCACTGTGGACATTTATTGTATAGGATGCTGTAGGCTTTTGTTCCCTTTTTAATCATGTGGTTTGCACAAATTGTAATAGTTTTGCAAAGGTAAGCCAAAAATGCCTTACCACTTATACGCACTCAAGTACTTTGTACAGGCCGAAAAGAAAGTGATTACATTTCCTTTGCTCAGCTGGAAATATCGATCAAATCAGTTTGTTGTCTAGCATCGTATCGCGGTGGAGATGTCATAGGTAATTACGGAACTAATGCGTAACAAAACATGCTAAATGCACATAATATTTCGGTGTCCTTTGGAGGGAATTCCCTGTTTTCTGGGATTACCTTTAAACTGACTGCCGGTGACCGGGTGGGCCTGATAGGTAAGAACGGTGCAGGAAAATCAACCTTACTGAAAATCATGGCCCGGGAGATGGCCTGTGATTCTGGTACCCTGGCTTATGAAAAGGATACCAGCATTGGTTTTTTAAAGCAGGATATCGAGTTTATTGCGGGCCGAACGATCCTAGAAGAAGCCTATACCGCCTTTACAGCCATCAAAAAAACAGAACACCAACTGGCAGAGATCAATGAACAACTGGCCGTTCGGGAAGATTATGAGAGTGCGGCTTATATGGCCCTGTTGCACAGCTTGGACGACCTGACCCACCAATACGAATTGCTGGGGGGGTATCACTACCAGGGAACCACTGAAAAGATCCTCCAGGGTCTTGGTTTTCAGCGCAGTGATTTTGCCAAGCGCACCGAAACATTTTCAGGCGGCTGGCGAATGCGTATCGAACTGGCCAAACTCTTATTGCAACAACACGACTTGTTGTTATTGGACGAACCCACCAACCACCTAGACATCGAATCGATTATCTGGTTAGAGCAATTCCTGAAATCCTATCCAGGGGCGGTTGTTTTGGTCTCACATGATAAGATGTTCCTCGACCATGTTACCAACCGCACGATCGAGATTTCACTGGGAAAAATTTATGACTATCCCAAACCCTATACCCAATTTTTGGCCCAGCGTGCAGCGCTTAAAGCGACCCAGTTGCAAGCTTTTAAAAATCAGGAAAAAGAGATTAAGCAAACCGAGCAACTGATTGAAAAGTTTCGCTACAAGGCTTCCAAGGCTGCTTTTGCCCAATCACTGATTAAAAAACTGGAAAAAGTGGAGCGTATAGAGGTAGAGATGGATGATCCGGCAGCCTTCCAGGTACGTTTCCCGCTTTCTGTCCGTTCGGGGAAAATTGTGGTAGAAGCTTCAGGACTGGGCAAGCGATATGGAGATCACCAGGTCTTGGAAAACATTGACCTGTTGATTGAACGCGGTAGCAGGATTGCCTTTGTAGGGCAGAACGGCCAAGGAAAGTCTACGTTGGCCAGGGTACTGGTAGGCGACCTTGCAGGGGAAGGGCACCTACAACTTGGACACCAGGTACAGATTGGTTATTTTGCCCAAAACCAGTCTGACTGTCTCGATCCTGAAAAGACGGTCTTAGCACTGATGGAAGCGTCCGCTACCGAGGCCAACCGTACCCGGGTAAGAGATATGTTGGGTGCGTTTCTCTTTAGTGGAGAGGCCGTAGATAAGAAGGTGAAGGTATTGTCGGGTGGCGAGCGCAACCGATTGGCCTTGTGTAAGATGTTGCTGACACCTTTTAACGTGCTGGTCATGGATGAACCCACCAACCACCTAGACATCGCTTCCAAACATGTCTTAAAAAAAGCCTTGCAGCAGTTTGAAGGTACCCTGATCTTGGTCTCACACGACCGGGATTTCCTGGCCGGACTTACCAGTCGGGTCTACGAGTTTAGGGACAAGAAGATCAAAGAATACCTGGGAGATATCAATTATTTCTTGGCACAGCACGCCTTAGATGACCTGCGCGCAGTAGAAAAACGTACGGAAACGTCCCCTGCGACCGAAAAAAAGCCCCCCAACAAAGAGGCCTACCTGGAGAATAAGGAATCCCAAAAACAAGCCAGACAGCGGGCGAACAAACTGACTAAGATAGAAAAACAGATTGCCGATTTGGAAAAAGAGCTGCTCGACCTGGATGCGGCCATCTATGAGAACGCTATGGAGGTCAGCGAAAATCCAACATTTTTTGAGGAGTATCAGGCAAAGAAAGAGCGCCTGGATACCCTGATGGACGACTGGTCAACCCTACAGGAACCATGAGCCGTTCGTTCTTAGGGCTTCAGGAAAGCCGGGTACAGCCTGTAGCGCTGTCTGAGATTCGTGACTGCGGAGTGTCCCTTGCGATCAAGCGAGAAGATGAATTGCATCCGGTCATTTCGGGAAACAAGTATCGGAAACTGGCTTATAACCTGGAGGAGGCTGCGCGTTTGCAACAGACCACCCTGCTTACTTTTGGTGGGGCCTATTCCAATCATATTGCGGCAGTAGCGGGCGCAGGTGCCACCTTCGGCTTTAAGACCATCGGCCTAATCCGCGGTGATGAACTGGCTGCCGATCCGGTGGGGCTGTCTAAAAGCAATCCTACCCTGGCTTTTGCCTCTGAACAGGGTATGACTTGTAGGTTTGTATCCCGGTCCGTTTATCGACAGAAGACTTCCAGACAATTTATCAGCGGGCTTCGTAAGGAATTGGGCGATTTTTACCTGGTGCCTGAAGGAGGAACCAACCGTTTGGCCGTTAAGGGCTGTGAGGAGATATTGTCTGAGGCCGACGCCCAGTATGGAGTGATCTGCGCGGCTGTGGGAACCGGCGGCACCCTTTCCGGGATTATCAACAGCCTACAGCCCGGGCAGCGTGCTCTTGGTTTCCCGGCCCTAAAAGGTGATTTTCTCACTGCGGAGATTCAATCCTATGTCCAAACCACCGACAACTGGTGTTTGCAAACAGGGTATCACTTCGGAGGTTTTGCGAAGATTTCTAAAGAATTGGTTACCTTTATCAACGCCTTTAAGCAGGAAACGGGCATCCCATTAGACCCCGTTTATACCGGTAAAATGATGTTCGGTCTGGTAGACCTAATCAAGAAGGGGGCCTTTGCAAAGGGGACCCGAATCTTGGCCATTCACACCGGTGGTTTACAGGGCATTGCTGGGATGAACCTGCGTTTGGCAAAGAAAAACGGCCCCCTGATCCATATTGAATAAAAAATTACCAAATAGGGGGAAGCCCCTTGCATATACAGGAGAAAACAAATGAGGATAAAGCATACACGAATGAAGAGAAATACCTTGTTATACCCCTTGCTAATCACGCTTTTCTTGGTCAGTTGTGGTACTAAAAAAACCGTCAGACAGTCGGTGAAGAAACCTTCTAAAACCGCCCTTACTTCCAGTCGTAAAAAGCCTGTTTCAATAACCAGTAGGACCCAGGAGTATATCAAAAAATACCAGGAGGTGGCCATGAAAGAAATGCGCAAGTTTGGCATTCCTGCCAGTATCACCCTGGCACAAGGTATCCTAGAATCTGGGAGTGGTTATGGCAAGCTGACCCAGTCTTCGAACAATCATTTTGGGATTAAATGCCATAAGGGTTGGCGGGGGAAACGTGTGTACCACGATGATGACCGCAAGGGGGAGTGTTTTCGCGTATATAAGCATCCCGAAAAGTCTTACAGAGACCATTCCCTGTTCCTGGCCAACCGGGAACGCTATGCCGATTTATTCCGGCTGAAAAAGGCTGATTATAAGGGCTGGGCCAGGGGCTTGAGTCGTGCCGGTTACGCTACAGACCGCCGCTATCCCGCCAAGTTGATCGCCCTGATTGAGAAATACGAATTGTACCGCTATGATAAAAAAGTCTTGGGCCGTTCTTATAAAAGACAACAAGCTGCTGTAAAAGCCCCAAAGCGGGGCCGTACCCATGTGGTGGCCAAAGGAGAAACCTTATATGCGATCTCTAGGAAATACGGACTAACAGTAGCTGCCCTCAAACGGATGAACGACTTGGATTCTGATATTCTATCGATCGGTCAGCGACTCAGGATCAAAAAATAAGGTTGCTTTTTTGTTTGTATAGGCCTCCTTACAAACAGCAAAAGTGCTGCGGGTACGCAGCACTCAGGCTAAGGGCTAGTTTGTACGTCAGGCCTACCAATGCTTTTTATGCGGGCGTTTTTTTATTTTTTTTTAAGCGGATTTTTTACCTTTTTTTAAGCGCATGGTCTGTCTTTTTTCCCATTTTTTGAACTGTTTGTCATCCAAAATTTTTCGCATGGCTTTTTTGTGGGCAATGGCCTTGTCCAGTTTTTTGTTGGCCCATTGGTAACGGTCGTCTGCGCTGGGCTTCTTCCCCGTTGCACGCTGTGCCCGGTAGGTTTCTTTTGTTTTTTGTCGCTCAAGGACTTGTGTTTTAAACAGCTCAAATACTGCTTGTTGCTGCTTTGTGTCGAGGTCCAGGGCGAGGGTCATCTTCTTGGTCATCAGGGTAGCGGCTTGTTCAGGACTGAAATTCCTGTTTTCGTGGGGTTCCTGTGCTTTTGTTACCAGGCTTAGCGTCAGGGCTAAGAGGAGGAGGTAGCTACGTGTTTTCATGGGTATGGGTGTTTTTATTTGATGGATATGAATCAGACCTGTCCACTATTTAAGAGGTCTTTATCCTAAGACCCTTTTTGGAGTCGAAGGTTTAATCAATGGGGCTAAAAGGTGCTTGCCGTCCTGTAACATTCCCCCGTCAATTGTTTATTTTAGTGTATTTTTGTGGCATGCACCCCCACAAATTGTCAGACTGGCTACCCACAACCCGTAAGGAGGCTACGCTCCGCGGTTGGGAGGAACTGGATGTCATCCTCTTTAGTGGGGATGCTTATGTAGACCATCCGGCCTTTGGCCCGGCGGTGATTGGCAGAATCCTAGAAAGTTACGGTCTAAAGGTGGCCATTGTAGCCCAACCCAGTGTGCATGACCAGCTTCAGGACTTTAGTAAGATGGGGCGTCCTAGGTTGTTTTTTGCTGTTACGGGAGGGTGTATGGACCCCATGGTTAGCAATTATACAGCTGCTGGGAAGCGCCGCGACAAAGATGCCTATACACCCAATGGTGAAAAGGGCTTTCGTCCAGACTACGCCACCACGGTTTACACCCGTATTCTCAAGGAAAAATTTCCGGATGTCCCGGTGTTGATCGGGGGCATAGAGGCTTCCCTGAGAAGGGTAAGCCATTACGATTATTGGAGTGATTCCCTAAAGCCGACCATCCTAGAGGAATCCGGGGCGGATCTCTTGGTGTACGGTATGGGGGAGCAACCCCTGCGCGACCTGGTGACCCTCTTACAAAAAGGGGTGCCTTTTGACCGTTTAAAAACGATCAAACAGACCGCTTTTCTACAAAGCAACACGGAGCCCATCCCCAAAAACAAGCATTGGAAGGAGGTCAGCATTCATGCCCATGAACGCTGCTTGGAAGACAAAAAGGCTTTTGCAGCCAATTTTAAGGTCATCGAACAAAATTCTAACAGGGTGCACGCCGACCGGATTGTCCAACAGGTATACGACCAGACCCTGGTTATCAATCCTCCTTATCCTACCATGCAGTCAGCGGAAATAGATGCGTCTTTTGACCTGCCTTTTACCCGCCTGCCCCATCCCAAATACAAGAAACGCGGGCCCATTCCCGCTTTTGAAATGATTAAGTTCTCGGTCAATATACACCGGGGCTGTTTTGGGGGGTGCAGCTTTTGTACCATTTCTGCACACCAGGGGAAGTTTATTGCCAGCAGAAGTCAGCAGTCTGTTCTAAAAGAGGTAGATACCATTGCCAATATGCCCGATTTTAAAGGTTACCTGTCGGATGTGGGTGGCCCTTCTGCCAATATGTATAAGATGCAGGGGAAGGTACAGGAGATCTGTGATAAATGTGTAGCCCCCTCTTGTATTTCTCCGGTCATTTGTCACAACCTGGACACTTCACACCAGCCATTGACAGATCTCTATAAGGCCATTGACCAGCACCCAGCCATTAAGAAATCTTTTATAGGCAGTGGTATCCGCTATGATATGCTGGTGCCCGACTTTAATAAACAGGCCGATCCCAAAGACCTGGATGCCTATACCGAAGAAGTGATTACCAAGCATGTGTCTGGCCGTTTAAAAGTGGCTCCCGAGCACACTTCAGACAAGGTTTTAAAGCTAATGCGCAAGCCTTCTTTTCGTTATTTCCACCTCTTTAAAGAACGTTTTGACCGGCTCAACCTGCGCAAAAAGCTTAAGTTACAACTGATTCCCTATTTTATTTCCAGCCATCCGGATTGCGAATTGGAGGACATGGCCAACCTGGCCTCGGAGACCAAAGATATGGGCTTTCAGCTGGAACAGGTACAGGGCTTTACCCCAACCCCCATGACCCTGGCCACCGTTATCTACTACAGCGGATACCATCCCTATAGCCTAAAGCCGGTTTCTACTGCCAGGACGCGGCGTGAACGGGAAGAACAGCACCGTTTCTTTTTTTGGTATAAACAAGAGTACCGGCAATGGATTCGGAAAAGTCTGCTGGCGGTGGGTCGGAATGACCTAATCCGTAAGCTGCTTCCGGAACCTGTTTCGGACAAGCGGACCAAGCAGCAAAAACCCCGTAAAACAGCCTTTGCTCACAAGCCGACAGGAGGGGCCAAGCAGCGGTCTTTCCGTTCCAGAAAA
This sequence comes from Lutibacter sp., assembly GCA_030748365.1. Taxonomy (GTDB): domain Bacteria; phylum Bacteroidota; class Bacteroidia; order Flavobacteriales; family Flavobacteriaceae; genus Lutibacter. Next base: position 2,173 of record JASMME010000013.1, on the reverse strand, counting down.
AAAAGGCGCTAGTCCGGGGCAAGCCTTTGCAGCGGAACTGATTAAAATTGTACCTTTGTTGGTTACTAAAACGTTTTGACAGATGAAAAGAGTTTTGTATGTGTTGTTACTGGTCCAGGCAGCCCTGTTTGCCCAGGATGAGGTGACTGTCGACCTGAGCAGTCCGCAGGCGACTGTCTATACCCATTTGTATTTCTTACAGGCGGACAGTTATGCGCCTACCAAGGCGGCCAGCACCATTTACGGATTGGAAGGGGCAGCTGCGGAGCAGGTGGCCATCAAGCTTAAGAAAATTTTGGACGGGAAAGGGCTCAAGGTTGATCTCGCGAGCATACCAGCTACCGGAGATTACCGCGATTCGACCGACCAGACTGCGCGGCATCGCTTTGTCCTCTTTCCGGCGCAGTTACCTGCCGTATCGCTTGAACGGATCGAGAATCGTTGGTACTATTCCAAACGTACCGTGGCCATTACTGAGGATCTTTACCGGGAAGTTTATCCCTGGTATATGGAAAAGATTCAGTCTTGGATTCCAGATTTTGCCCAACAGCCATTGTTTGGGATTGCCCTGTGGCAGTATGCCGGTTTGTTGCTGATTTTTCTGGCCTGTGTACTCTTGTTTCATCTCTTACGCCGTATTGTATACCTTATCCTGCGTAAATTACAACTCTGGATCGTACACCGATCAAATGAGCCCATTATTCAGGCCCTGAAAAGCCTGACACGCCCCATCGTTTTATTGCTCTTGCTGTGGCTGGTTGGGAAATTACTACCTTCTTTATTATTGCCTTTGGAGCTGAATGCGGCCTTGTTTTTAGGCCTGAACATCATGGTAATAGTGTACTGGATTTACGTGTTCCTAAAGCTGGTGACCCTGGTCATGCAGTTGTACAAGGATTATACGGCCAGGACCCATAATAAACTCGATGACCAGCTGGTTCCCATCGTCCATAATTTTTTACGAGGCATTATCATTTTTGCGGGGGTCATTCAGTTACTGACCCTTTTTGGGGTGGATCCTGTCACCGTGCTGGCCGGGGCTTCTATAGGAGGCTTGGCGGTGGCGCTGGCTTCTCAGGATACGGTTAAAAACCTGATTGGTACCGTGATGATTTTTGTGGACAAGCCCTTCCATATCGGTGACTGGATTGAGGCAGGTAGTTTTTCGGGTACGGTGGAAACGGTCGGTTTCCGATCTACCCGGGTCCGGGCAGCTGATACCGCTATTTTTCAGATACCCAACAGTGCCCTGTCAGAAATGGTGATCAACAATAAGGGGCTTCGTGCCTACCGCCGTTACCAGACGCATTTAGGCTTGCGCTATGATACGCCTGCCGAACTGATCCAGGCCTTTGTCAAAGGGGTAGAGCAGTTGATTGAGGCGCATCCGACTACCCGAAAAGATGCCTATAATGTAGCCTTTACAGGCTTTGGAGACTCTTCCTTACAAATCCTGGTCAACCTGTATTTTACCAGACCGGAATGGGGTGAAGAACAGGCTGCCAAGCACGCGCTGCACCTGGCCATACTCAATTTGGCCAAGGTACTGGGCGTTGATTTCGCCTTCCCTTCATCGACCCTGATGATCGAACAGTTTCCGGAGAAGTCCGCCATCAGCTTGCCCTATAAACCTGTGGATGCGGACACCGAAGCCCGTGTCCAACAAATTGTGGATGCCCTGAAAAAGAACAGTAACCAATAAGTTTTATTTATTTACCCGGCCCCTACGCCTTATGAAAGTAACCGAACACATTCAACAATCTAAGGGAAAGACCCTGTTTTCCTTTGAGATTATTCCGCCACAGAAAGGTCAGAACATCCAGGACCTGTACAGGAACATTGACCCACTCATGGAATTTAAGCCGCCGTTTATCGATGTGACGACCTCGCGGGAGGAAACCATTTATATCAAAAAAGACAATGGTTTGCTGGAAGAGAAGGTGACGCGCAGGCGCCCCGGTACGGTGGGTATTTGTGCGTCTTTGAAACACAAGTACCAGGTAGATGCCATTCCCCATATTTTGTGTGGTGGTTTTACCCGGGAGGAGACCGAATACGTATTGGTCGATTGTCATTACTTGGGCCTGGACAATGTGATGGCCCTTAGGGGTGATGCCAGGAAGCAGGAGGCCTATTTTAAGCCGGTGGACCAGGGGCATGCCTATGCCAGTGA
>JASMME010000139.1 GCA_030748365.1 Lutibacter sp. | reverse complement strand
ACATTACAGCGAATCTCCTTATGGCGTTGGAGCGACAAACCCCATCTCTGCCACTGAGTCAGCCAAGCCTGAACTGCCTGAAGGGGCCCATTTGATGCCGCCACACGACCTACTGGCTTTTAATGATTATGACCTGGGCCTAGCCTATGCCAAAAAAGTAGGCAAACCAGTGCTTATTGACTTTACCGGTCACGCCTGTGTAAATTGCAGAAAAATGGAGCAACGTGTCTGGGCAGTACCACGGGTAATGAACCTGTTAAAGAATGACCTGGTACTAATTTCGCTCTACGTGGATGACAAAAGACCCCTGCCCAAAGGCATGGAGACGGACTCAAAACTACGGCCGGGAAAAACCCTGAGATACATCGGTCAGAAATGGAGTGAGTTCCAAACACTCCGCTACCAAGCCAATGCACAACCTTTCTACGTCTTGATGGATTTAAATGAAGAAAACCTGGTAACACCTGTTGCCTATACCCCTGATGTGGACACCTACTACAACTGGTTGCAATCTGGCCTAGCCAATTTTAAGCAATAAGGTATTTTAAAAAGACCTCTCTGTTAGCGGTTGGAAATCAATAATGGACTCTAATCTTACTTGACTGAAGGAACTTTATTATATATTTGGATTTTAAACACAGGTACTGGATGGATACATTTGTTTTTTTTATACGAGAGGGTTTTTTGCATGTAATGGACTGGAATGCGTATGACCACATACTCTTTCTAATTGCGCTGGTCGTAGTATACGACCTGAGAAACTGGAAAAAAGTCCTGTGGCTTATTACCCTGTTTACCCTGGGGCATACAATCTCTCTTCTCCTGGCCACCTACAAGATTCTCCTGGTTGATTCAAAATGGGTGGAACTCTTTATCCCCCTAACCATTCTCATTACAGCCCTGAGCAATATTTTTTTCAGCAAACCCGGCACAACAAAAAGCGCCCCCCCTATCAATTTGTTCTTTGCCGTCTTCTTTGGACTGATACACGGACTGGGTTTCTCCGGCTATTTTAACATGATTGTCGGCAAAAGTAGTACCAAGTTCATTCCCCTGCTGGAGTTTGCCCTGGGGGTTGAATTTTCCCAGGTGTTACTGGTGGTACTCGTACTTTTGTTAGGTGCCGTTTTTCAAAGCTTGTTTCGTTTTTCAAAACGCGACTGGATTCTGGTGAGTTCGGCAATGGTAATCGGAATGCTTGTTCCGATATTGGAAAAAGCTGTTTTTTGGTAAAGTTGAACGACATTCCTCAGATTCTTCTTACATTCGTACTCACTCGCTAACTGATGGACAAAAAACAGTTAAAATACGACAAGGCCTATTTGCGAATGGCTTTTGAATGGGCAAAGCTCTCTTACTGCCAAAGAAAACAGGTAGGCTCCCTGATTGTCAAGGACAGAATGATCATCTCAGATGGATACAACGGCACGCCAACCGGTTTTGAGAATGACTGTGAAGATGACCTAAACACCACCAAATGGTACGTCTTGCACGCAGAAGCAAATGCTATTTTAAAGGTGGCACGTTCTACGCAATCCTGCGAGGGAGCCACCCTGTATATTACCCTCTCCCCTTGCAAGGAATGCAGCAAGCTCATCTACCAATCGGGCATTAAAAGGGTGGTATACGCAAAGGAGTATAAAGATACCACCGGACTCGAATTTTTGGCCAAAGCAGGCGTTACACTCACCCATCTCAAAACGCTACAATGACAAGAAAAAATGCAAATTTCCCCTTTTATTTAGGGATGGCAGTCGCTGTGGGGATTCTTATAGGCGGTTTTTTTAATTTCAGTAAGTACCCAACCTACAACACAGATAAAGAATCCAAGCTACAGCGTTTGCTGGGCTTTATTCAGTACGACTACGTCGATGAAGTGGATACGGATCAACTGCTAGATGGGGTGATTGATCAAATGCTTCAACAATTGGACCCGCATTCCGTCTATATTCCCAAAGAGGAAATGCAACGGGTTACGGAAAGAATGCAGGGGAAATTCGTAGGGATTGGGGTTACTTTCCTAATGCATAAAGACTCTGTTACCGTAACGGACGTAATTCCAGGTGGGCCCAGTGAAAGTGCCGGGTTGTTACCCGGAGACAGGATACTGATCGCCGACAAAGACACCTTATTTGGTGAAGTGCTCTTCAAAAAGGCAGGCATTGTCCCTGAGGAACGAAATTCGTATACCGCGAAAAGAAAATTGTCTGACAAAGTCATTAAAACCCTTAAGGGAAACCCTGGTACAGAGGTCAGGGTAACGCTTTACCGGCGTTCTTCGGGCGACATCCTGGAGGTGCCCATCACCCGGGGAGAAGTGCCTATCAAAAGTGTCACTGGATTTTACATGATCAACCAGGTCCTGGGATATATCAATATCGATCGCTTTGCCCGAACTACCCATACCGAATTTAAACAAGCACTCCAGGCACTTATAGAAAAGGGCATGACCTCTTTGGTACTCGATCTGCGGGGCAATCCTGGCGGGTTTATGGATGTCGCCAATCGTATCATTGACGAATTCCTAGAAGACGGCACCCTAATCGTCTACACCAAAAACAAAGGAGGGCGTGTTCAGAAATCCTTCGCCACCAATAAGGGGGCCTTTGAAAAAGGGAATGTCTATGTCCTCATTGACAGGAACTCTGCTTCGGCAAGTGAAATCCTGGCAGGTGCCTTACAGGATAATGACAAAGGAACCATTGTTGGGCGTCGTTCCTTTGGCAAAGGCCTGGTCCAACAAGAGATGGACCTCGGAGATGGCTCAGCGGTCAGGCTGACCACCTCTAGGTATTATACCCCTACAGGACGCTCCATCCAAAAACCCTACAAAGACCTTCATGCCGAAGGCTATGCCCTGGAAGAAATCGGACGACAGATTCACGGAGAACTTATCTATAAAGACAGTATCCGGGTGGTTGACAGTTTACAGTTCAAAACGCCTGGGGGGAAGATCGTCTATGGCGGTGGCGGGATTATCCCAGACGTATTTGTACCCATTGATACCGCATACAGCTACAGCAACCAACTCTACGGAGGGCTGAATGATTTTGCTTTTAGCTATGTAGATGCACACAGAACAGAACTCGCTACCTGGAAACTGGACGATTTTGTGGAACGCTTCGACATGGATGAGGCCATTTTTAGAAACTATTTGTTATCCAGAAAGATAGGAGACACCCTGGCTCCCGGAACCAGGAAAAATTTAAACAAGTTTTTTCGAGCAGTAATGGCGCGCAATGTATTTGATGAAACGGGTTTTTACAGGATCAGCCAGACCGATGATCCGATGATTCTAAAGGTCCTGGAACTGGAAAATCAGGGCAAGTAGTTGTTTCCATTGCCCGGGTACACTATCTTTACACTTTCAATAAACACCATTTTGACGCTCAACAAAAAGATTTACTTCGCCTCCGATCAGCATTTTGGGGCACCCAATGCTGCAGAGAGTGCGGTTCGCGAAAAGAAATTTGTCCAGTGGCTAGACCACATCAAAGATGGAGCAGACAGTCTCTTTTTGCTCGGCGACCTGTTCGACTTCTGGTTTGAATACAAGAAAGTTGTTCCCAAGGGTTTTGTACGTGTGTTGGGTAAGCTGGCGGAGCTTAAAGATGCCGGTGTTCAAATTCACTTTTTCGTAGGCAACCACGATCTTTGGATGAACGGTTATTTTGAGCAGGAGTTGGGCATCCCTGTATACTGTAAACCAACCGCATTTACCTTATCGGGCAAACAGTTCTTAATTGGCCATGGTGATGGTCTTGGACCGGGTGACAAGGGGTATAAACGTATGAAAAAAATATTTACCAACCCCCTGTCCAATTGGCTATACCGTTGGTTGCATCCCGATATCGGTATTCGGCTGGCACAATACCTCTCGCTGAAGAACAAACTTATTTCCGGCGAGGAGGACAAGGTGTTTCAGGGAGCGGAAAAAGAATGGCTGGTTCAGTATTGCAAGAAACGGCTACAACAAAAACATTATGACTACTTTGTCTTTGGTCACCGCCACCTACCCCTAGAAATTAAGCTGTCTGAAAAAACGACCTATCTCAATACTGGTGACTGGATACAGTATTTCAGCTATGCTGTTTTTGACGGGGAGCAACTGACTTTAGAAAAGTTATAAAAAAAGGCGGTCTGACCAAAATGTCAGACCGCCTTTTTTAAAGGGTTTTCCTTCCTTTTTAGAACTGATAGTTCAAGCCAAGGCTGAAATTGGTTCCCAGTTGTCCCATTTGCTGTACTTCAGAAGAGTAAATAAAACGGGTACCTGCCTGAGAGGTGTTGGTAGCAGGATCTGTAGGATCCGGATACACATCAAAAAGATTACCGACATTTCCATTCAAAGTCAGTTTGTCTGTAAACTTATAGCTCATATTGATATCAGTTACCATTTTAGAACTGAGTTCCTGGTCAGTACCTCCAGATTCAGGGGCTGTAACCGTTACCTTTCCAAACAAGGTGTTGTTCAGCTCTAAAGACCACTTATCCCAATCTTGCGACAGGCCTAACAACATTTTCGATTTCGGTCTTGAATTGGTAATCAAGCCCTGTTCTTGGCGATCGAAAATATTGTAACCTCCAGCTGCCAAGGCACTGGGCGTGGTAATGGCATCAAGGGTGGTTGAGTTGAAGTTGGCAGCCAAGCT
>JASMME010000138.1 GCA_030748365.1 Lutibacter sp. | reverse complement strand
ATCAAGCTATACAACCCAGAATGGACCTCTTTTGGCTACCTAGCCTCTGCCCAAGGTCCTTTTAAATCACTCTTTCTAACCCTTAGTAGCGAACCGTTTTTGGCAGTGGTAGACACCTTGAATATAAGTGCCCTGGTATTGGTCGGCCTGACTTTGGTTGCGGGTTTTTTCGAAAAACTTGGGGCAGTCATTGCAATCTTATTACTGGCGATGTATTACCTGGCTCATCCCTCATTTCCCTGGTTGTCTGAGGTGAAAGTGGAGGGCAGTTATTGGTTTGACAACAAGAATTTAATAGAGCTTGTGGCCTGTGTGATTATTTTCCAATATCCTACAGGACAATTTTTTGGGCTGACTTACTTTTTTAAGCAACAACACTAAATATATTTATCGTATGAAATGGACCAGAAGAGATATATTAAAAGGCCTGGGTGGTTTGCCCATTGTGGGCGGTGTTTGGTGGGCTGGGGCTGCCAATACCTTGCTACAAAGCAAGGAACAAGCCGCTTTGTTAGAACAATTAAACATAGCCCCTTCGTTACCGGCGCCTGTTCCCCTAGTAGAAGGGGCTCCGATAAAACTGGGGATTATAGGATTTGGAATTAGGGGAGAACAACTATGTAGGGCCCTTGGTTACGCAACTAAGGAGTGGTTGCGTGATATGAAAAAGGCTGTTGAAAAAAATCCGAAGCACAGCGCTTTAAAAGATTTTCAAAACCAAGAGAAATTAAATGTAGAGCTGGTGGCTGTCTGTGATGTTTTTGATGTCAGGGCCGCCAGGGTTGTTGATTCTTTTTCTACTGACACCCATAAGGTGATTAGGTATCGGACCTATCAAGAGCTAATCCGAAGCGGTCAGGTAGACGCGGTGGTCATAGCGACCCCCGATCATTGGCATGCCCCCATGGCCATTGAAGCCCTAAACAACGGGGTTAGTGTGTATGTGGAAAAACCAATGACCCATACTATTGAGGAAACCTACCGTTTGAAAGAGGCCGCGCAACAATCGAGTGCCCACCTGATGGTCGGACACCAACACCGGCAGACCCTGAGTTTTAAAACTGCTCAGGATATCGTACAGAAAGGAACGCTGGGGCATGTTTCCATGATCCAGACCAACACCAACCGGAATGATGACAACGGTGCCTGGAACTATCACATCCATGAACAAGCCAGCGAACAAACCATTGACTGGGAGCAATTTTTGGGTACAGCACCCGCGATTCCTTTTAATAAGCAACATTTTTTTAGGTGGCGAAAATGGTGGGCTTACGGTTCCGGACTTTCGGGGGATTTGCTAACCCATGACTACGATCGTTTGAACTGTGTTTTGAACATGGGTATTCCCCATGCTGTGGTAGCCTCCGGAGGGGTCTATACCCATAATGACGGGAGAAATGTGCCTGATGTATTGCAGGTGAATATGGAATTCCCTGATTTCAGTACTGGTTCCAGTCAGCAGCCTGGCAAAGAAAAAGGCATGACCTTTATCTACAGTGCTACCTTGGGCAATGGTTTTAACAGGCCTACGATTCTGATGGGCCATGATGCGACTATGGAACTGGGCAATAAACTAACCGTTTGGCCTGATGGGGGTTCTACCAAATACCAAGACATGCTGGCCGCTGGCCGCATGAACCCCCGGTCACCCATTTACCAGTACAATCCGACGAGTAACATCCCCGATGGTGTGTCATCGGCCACCTCACAGTATTTTGCTGACAAGGGGCTTATGTGGACCTATATCAACGGTGTCAGGGTAGATTCAACATTCTTGCATATGCGTGAGTGGTTGAGTGTGGTCAGGAATGGCGGGAAACTGAGTTGTGGTATCAAAGAAGGTTTTGAAGAGGCCATTGCTGCTCATATGGCAGGACTTTCCTATAAATTGGGTAGAAGGATAGAGTGGGACCCTGCTAAACAGCGTATCAAACCCATTAAAGGGGTAGACCTGGATAAGGTCTTATTAGGAAATACCTGATGGTTTGACAACTTCTTTCTGATTGCGAAGTTGAGCACCCTGTTGACTTATTACCCATGGCTAGTTTTTCGACACTTTTGTAGTAATTTTATGTTAGCGAGCACTCGTCTGGTCTAATCTTAACTGTTCGATTGTCAAAAATTTAACAAATCTTGATTTTTTGTAAAATATATTAATATACCCAGGTGTTTGTTTAAAGGAATGTATATATTTGCCCTGTAATACCAAAGAAATGACATTTATTCATTTACATCATCATCGTTTTCTTACCTGTACCCAGGCGAGTTCGTGATAGTTGTAATTTAGATATTCAATATATTATATAAACCCGTTTGAGTCGCTCAGGCGGGTTTTTTTATGGCCTTTCCAGTAGCTGCTCAGGCAAAAACAAACAAAGCATGACAAACATTAGAATTGCGGTTCAAAAATCAGGAAGGTTGCACGAGGAATCTTTGCAGATCCTACAAGATTGCGGTATTTCTGTTGACAATGGTAAAGACCAATTGAAGGCTTTCTCCAGGAATTTTCCCTTAGAGGTATTCTATTTGCGTAACGGCGATATTCCCCAGTACTTGCGTGATGGGGTCGTAGACCTTGCAATCATCGGAGAAAACGTACTGATCGAAAAAGGGGTGGACATTCCCATAGCCCTTCGTTTGGGTTTTTCCAAATGCCGTGTTTCGTTGGCCATACCCAAAGACAGGCCCTATCAGGAAATCAAAGACATGGAAGGTATGCGTATTGCCACCTCCTATCCCAATACGGTAAAACAATATTTCGAAAAGTTAGGTATGCAGCCCGATATTCACCTGATCAATGGTTCTGTAGAAATTGCTCCTAATATCGGCTTGGCGGATGCCATTTGCGACATTGTATCCAGCGGCAGTACCTTGTTTAAAAACAATTTAAAAGAAGTTGCTGTTATGCTTAACAGTGAGGCCGTGTTGGCGGTTTCTCCTGAGATTTCTTCGGAGCGCCGTGTGTTGCTCGAGAAGTTGCAATTTAGAATGGCGGCCGTGCTAAAGGGGAGGAGTGCTAAATATATTCTGATGAACGTTCCCAATGAGAAGATTGATCAGATTATCGACATTCTTCCGGGTATGCGGAGCCCTACGGTACTTCCTTTGGCAGCCCCTGGATGGAGTTCCCTCCATACCGTGATTGAAAAAAATTCCTTTTGGGAGGTAATTGATAGTCTCAAAGCCAATGGCGCTGAAGGACTGTTGGTGGTTCCTATTGAAAAAATGGTTTTATAATCCTAGTTGAGATGAAGACATTTAAAAATCCCCCCAGAACACAATGGGCTGAATTATTGAGTCGGCCCAGACAAACCAAAGAAACAGTTGACACAACAGTCAGTGGTATCTTTGAGGATGTACGACAGAACGGTGACACGGCCATCAGTCGTTATACAACCATTTTTGATGGTGTTGAAGTAAAGGATCCTCGGGTCACTGCCGGTGAAATACAAGCTGCCTCTCAGGCGCTTCCTCCTTCGTTAAAAGCCGCTATCAAACAAGCCAAGGCTGCGATAGAACAATTTCACCTGGCACAACGATCGGAGGTCGTAAAAGTGTATACTGCTGAGGGCGTCTGTTGTTGGCAAGAGAAGCGGCCCATTCAAAAAGTAGGTTTGTATATACCTGGAGGCACCGCCCCCTTGTTTTCTACCGTACTGATGTTGGCAGTGCCTGCCCAGCTCGCCGGTTGTCAGGAGATTGTACTGGTATCACCCCCTGATCGCCTTGGAAAAATCCACCCAGCCATTTTATATGCTGCGGGTCTTTGTGGGGTAACAACTGTGTTGGCGATGGGTGGTATCCAGGCCATTGCCGGACTTACCTTTGGTACGTCTTCTTGCCCGCAAGTATATAAGATCTTTGGTCCCGGTAACCAATTTGTCACGGCCGCCAAGCAATTGGCTACCCGCTACGGAGTGGCTATTGATATGCCTGCTGGTCCCAGTGAATTGTTGGTGCTTGCCGATCAGACCGCCCGCCCTGATTTTATAGCCGCTGACCTGTTAAGTCAGGCAGAACACGGCGCCGATAGCCAGGTCATATTGCTCAGCACTGCTGCAGGCATATCGGAAGCGGTCGCCCAGGAAATTTCCTCTCAGCTTCAGGTACTTCCCAGGAAAGAGATTGCCGCAAAGGCCCTGGAAAATTCCAAGTCGATTCAGGTCAAAGACAAGGAGACCGCTCTAGAATTGGTCAATGTTTATGGGCCTGAACACCTGATTTTGTGTACGGATGACAATGATTTTTACAAGGAAGGGCTTATCAATGCAGGGTCTGTATTCATAGGGAATTACAGTCCTGAAAGTGCGGGTGATTACGCCTCTGGCACCAATCATACCTTGCCTACAAATGGCTATTCAAAAGCCTATTCTGGGGTAAACCTGGATGCCTTTTTAAAAGCCATCTCCTTTCAGGAAATTTCCGAGGAAGGCATCCTCAATATTGGGCCTGCCATAGAAACAATGGCAGAAGCAGAAGGCTTACAGGCCCACAAAAATGCGGTCAGTATCCGACTAAAAAACCTACAAATCGACTAATATGTTTTCCATTAGTAAGCTTATACGCGCCAATATACAACAGTTGAGCCCTTACCGTTCGGCCAGGGACGAGTTCAAAGAGACCAGGTCTTCGAAGGTTTTTCTGGACGCGAATGAAAATCCCTATCA
>JASMME010000137.1 GCA_030748365.1 Lutibacter sp. | reverse complement strand
TGTATCGTATCGATGGCCATTTCAATTTCCGTTGGGGAGATGCCTTGTTGAAAGGCTGCTATTTGTTCCCGGATAATCGGATAGGCCATTTCTAGGGTCTCCTCTCCCAGTGGACTGATTGATATGTGTTTGACACGTTTGTCCTGGTCAGTGGTGAACCGTCGAATCAGCTGTTTGTGCTCCATCTTTTTGATCAATCTAGACAAGGAGGTTTTATCACTTTCTGTAATAATAGCTAGGCTGTGTTGCGCCCTACAGTCATTTTCAGACAGCATAATCAATACCACCAACTGTTCCCGTGTCAGGTCTATACCCTCCGCCTTAAAACGATTGTTTAGGGACGCGGCTATCATTTTGGAGGTTTTGCCAATCCAGGGGATGATTGATTCGGACAGGATCATGCTTTTTTTTTAACAAAGATATTTAAAATAGTTGTATATGCAACAATCTTTTTTATAAGAATAATAAAAGTATGAATAAGTGTATTGTTACAGGGGAGTAGCCTTTATTTCTCAGTGGAAAGTTGGCTGTTAATATATTCGAAAATTTCCTGGGCGTCGGTCTGAAAGTCAAACCAAACGATGTCGCTGTCTTTTCTGTTCCAGGTCAGCTGTCGTTTGGCAAAGCGACGGGTATTCTTTTTGATCTCTTCCACGGCGCGTTCCAGGCTGTAGTCGCCGTCAAAATGACGAAAGAGTTCCCGGTATCCCACGGTTTGTAAAGCGTTTACATGTCGGAGGGGGTAGAGTTGCCTAGCTTCCTCCAGTAAGCCTTGTGCTATCATTTGATCTACGCGGTCATTGATTCGTTGGTACAGCTGTTCCCGCGGTGCGGACAATCCGATTTTAACAGGGCTAAAATTCCTGGCCGCCTTGGCCTGTTGCTTAAACGAGGCGTAGGGTTTTCCACTGCTGATACAGATTTCTAAGGCCCGGGTGAGCCGTTGCGGATTGTCGAGGTCAATGCTGTGGTAGGATTCCGGGTCTAGCTGTTTAAGTTGTCTTTGCAAGTCCTTGATTTTTCCTGTTTGGATGGCTTCGGTAAGGCTGTCCCGAATACCGGGAGCTACCTCAGGGAAATGGTCCAGGCCATCTAATACCGCGTTGGCGTATAGGCCACTACCACCAACCATGATCAGCACCGGATGCTGGGGAAACAGTTTGTCAAGCTTGCTGAGGGCTTCCCTTTCAAACTGGCCCACGTTAAAATCATCACTGACCGAACGGTCTTGTATAAAATGATGGGGAACGGCCGCTTGTTCTTCCTGGGTGGGAACGGCGGTACCTACGGCCATTTCACGGTAGCACTGCCGGGAATCACAGGACAAAATTTCCGTATTAAAATACCTTGCCAGTTGGATGCTTAGGGTCGTTTTCCCGATGGCTGTAGGACCAAATACCGTGATGAGAAATCGCTTCATATCAGGTGAGTTCTTCTCCGCAATGATAACAAAATTTTGCGGAATCATTGTGTTGAGAAGCTCCGCAGTTCGGACAATGTTGGGTATTGGTGGGGGGGGTGTCTGTCTTTACCAGTTCCGCACTGACAATGCCAGTGGGTACGGCAATAATGGCATAACCTAGGATCATTACCATACTAGCGATAAACTGTCCAAGGGGTGTATGGGGTGATATATCACCATAGCCTACAGTGGTCAGGGTTACAATGGCCCAATACATACTTTCAGGAATGCTGTCAAAGCCATTTTCAGGGCCTTCAACCAGGTACATCACCGTGCCCAGGATGATTGTAAGTACCGCCACGCTGAACAGGAAAACGAGGATTTTACCCTTGCTGGCCCTCAGGGCCTGAATCAAACCCCTGGAAGCGCTGATATACCGGGCCAGTTTTAGGATTCGGAAGACGCGTAATAAGCGCAGGGCCCTTAGGGCTACCAAGGCATGGGTACCCGCAAAGATGAGTGATATATATTTTGGAATGGTTGCCAGGAGGTCGATGATGCCGTAGAAACTAAAGATATATTTACTTGGTTTTTTGATACAAATGATCCTCGCTAGGTATTCCAGGCTGAACAGTACCGTGATGATCCATTCTGACAGGTCTAAAAAATCGTGGTATGTACGGTCAAAGCTTTCTACGCTTTCGAGCATCACCAAGACAATACTGGCCAGGATGGTTAGGATCAGGATGATATCGAACCATTTGCCTTCCTTGGTGTCGGCTTCATAAATGACCTCGTGCAGTCTTGTTTTCCAGTTTTTTTGCATGCTTTTCAGTTTTTGTTAGTTGTCCAGCGATATAAAAGGCTAAGAGCGCCTACCCAATCGCCTAGAACCGTATGATTTTAGCGGTCTTTTTCTTCGCGAGATGCCGTTTGATAAGGTACCTGTTCTGACCATTGTCTTTTAGCGGGGTGATTAGTTGTTTAAGTACCTCTAATTGGTTTAGTTGGTAGGCCAGGTCTGTATAGCAGCTTCCGATTACCTGGTCGTTTTCGATTAGTATACAGGATTTTTCTCCTACATTCCGGCCCTTGTCAACAAGTATCAGGTTTGGATGTCCAAAAGCCACTGTCGGGTATATACGCCGATTTTTCCGGTTAAATACAGGTTTTTGTGTTTGTAGGATTGCGACAAATCGCAGGTCAGTCATCAGCTCATTTCCAGTTGTTTCGTAGCTGATATCCACTACTTTTTCCTGTATTGACAAGGCTTTTTTTCCACTTTTTAAAAAGAGTTTATTCACCGTGCTGCGCAGGTTCTTGCCCTTTCCGACATAGATGATATTTCCCATGTGGTCATGTAGGTAGAACAGGCCGACTTTTCTGGGGGTTTCCTCCAAGAGTCGCTGCAGTTTAGGGGCTAGCTTTCGCTGGTTTTCGGTCTGTACCGCCTGTTGGATAATTGCTTTGTTTGTATCCTTGTGCAACAATAGTTTAAATAGGTGTACGGTGGCCATGGCATCGCCTTCAGCCCGGTGCCTGTTTGAAACAGGGATTCCCAACGAACGACATAACTTTCCCAGTTTATAGGAGGGTAGGTCGGGCATCAGGGATTTGCTCAGCTCCACGGTACAGAGGCGCTTTCGCAGGTAGTCATAGCCCAGTCTTTTAAATTCGGTGGCCAGGATCCTGGCGTCAAAAACGGCATTGTGGGCTACGAGCACACAGCCTTCGGTAATCTCTACGATGCGTTTGGCTACTTCGTGAAACTTGGGCGCATTTTTTAGCATGCCCTGGTCGATACCGGTCAGTTTTACCACAAAGGGCTGGATCTCTTTTTCTGGGTTGACCAGACTTACAAAGGTGTCCACCACCTGGTGGCCGTCAAAGCGGTAGATCGCGATTTCGGTAATACCTTCTTCGTCGTAGGCACCGCCAGTGGTTTCTATGTCCAGGATGGCGTACATATCAAGGATAATTTCTAGGGCCAAAGATAGCACTTCCAATACGAACCATATTGCTGCCAGCAGTAATGGCGGTGGTATAGTCTCCGCTCATCCCCATAGAGAGGCGGTCAAAATAGCTGTTGGTAATCTGTTCTTTTTGCAAGCGTTTAAAGAGTTGTTCTAAGCAAGTGAATTCGGCCTTAACCACCGATTCATCCGCTGTAAAACTGGCCATGCCCATCAAACCCCTGATACGGATATTCGCTAGGGATTGACAGGTTTCCGATTCCAGAATTTCTTTGACAGCTGTTGCTGAAAGTCCGAATTTAGTGCTTTCCGAGGCAATTTTTACCTGTAACAGGCAGTCGATTGTTCTTCGGTAGCGCTTTGCTTGTTTGTCAATCTCCTGGAGGGTCTTTAGGCTGTCTACTCCGTGGATTAGGCTGACAAACGGGGCCATGTACTTTACCTTGTTCCGCTGTAAATGGCCGATCATATGCCATTCGATGTCCTTGGGGAGTAAGTCGTATTTGTCGGCCATCTCCTGGACCTTGTTCTCGCCAAAGACCCGTTGGCCAGCCTGGTAGGCCGCCAGGATATTGCTGACGGGCTGGGTTTTGGAAACAGCGATCAGCGCGACGCCTTTGGGAAGGGTTTTCTGTACACGTAAAAGGTTCTCTGCAATGCTCATAGGCGGATCGGTATGCTGGTCAAAGATACTTGAAATAAATCATTCTGCGATCTCATAAATGGTCAGTCCACTCCTTAGTTTGGGTTCAATATAGGTGCTTTTGGGCGGCATCCTCAGCTCTTCGTTTACCACGGCCTTGAGTTGATCGATGGTGGGCGGGAACAAGCCAAAACCAACCGCATAGCCACCGGCCTCTGCTAGTGCTTGTAGCTTGCCGTGCTTTTCGATGGCCGGCAGGCACTTGATACGCGCGTCTGATTGTAGGTCGGTAATCCCCAAAATAGGGGATAGAATTGTTTGGTGGAGGATATGGGTATCGAGTGCGCTAAGGGCATGGTTTTCGGGGCGCTGCTTCTTTCGTAAGTACAGTGCGTAATGGTGGCCGTCTAGGTACATACTAAAAGCGTGTTTTTGTTGGGGTTTCCATTCCTTTTTCCCTATTTTTTCTACCCGGTAATGTACGGCAACCCGTTCGATAAATGCTGCAGGACTCAGCCCGTTAAGGTCCTTGACAAAGCGGTTAAAGGCAGAGATTTTTAGGGTGCTGTCCGAGATTAGGTAGCTCATAAAGTAATTATAGGATTCTGTACCGGTATGGGCTTTGTTTGCCGCTTTTCTTTTGTTGGCCAGGTAGTTTGAGG
>JASMME010000136.1 GCA_030748365.1 Lutibacter sp. | reverse complement strand
TTTTTTCGGGAGGTACTTCCGCCGTTACTTTCACTTTTACGATTGCCTCTTTGTCAACGAGTTGATGGATGGTATTGACCACTTCGCTTTCCATTTTCTTTTTTGCCTGTAAACTCGGATTGCTTATGGTCAGGTCAACGAGGACCTCTTTGTCAAATAGCACGATGTTCTTCACAGCGCCACTTTCTATAACACTTTTTCCTTCGCCCGGCGCACTGATGGTCTCCAGCGCCTGTTCGATTGCTTTTTTGCTAATTTTCATGCTGATGAAAAAATTATATGGGATACAAAGATACGCAGTTCGTATGAATTAAAAATGTCTATAAAGGGAAATCTATGGCCCCAAAACAAGCCCCTACTTTTGGCTACAGGGGAGTTCTTTGCCTGGGTCCCAGAAGTGCTTATCAAAGTATTGAACCTGGTTGTCTTTTACCACTACGCCCTCATTTTCCAACAATTGTTGCATCAACCTGCTGCCCCCAAAATGGTGTTTTCCGGTCAGTAGCCCTTTTCGGTTGACTACCCGGTGTGCCGGTATGTCAGCCCTGTTGTGTGAGGCGTTCATTGCCCAACCGACCATTCTCGAAGCACCCGCCGACCCCAGGTGTCGGGCAATGGCTCCATAGCTGCTGACCTTGCCATAGGGGATGAGTCTTACCACGGCATATACTTTTTCAAAAAATTTTTCACTACTTTCCACCTGCTAAAATAACTATTTTTAGGAAGTAATACGGTTTGGATGGGCCTAGTGCTCAGTCACCTGTTTGATTCCCTTTGGAGAAGCTTGTAGGCACTTGTGCTCCTCAGTACCGTATCCTAAACTTCAGGTAGGTAATGGCTTTGCCACTTTCTAAGTACTGGCTTTCGTAGAAGGTTTGGGTAGCGGTTACCGCTTCCGGGGTCTGGGAATTGCGGTAGATGTCGTGGTGTGCATAGATGATTTCGTGGCCCGCTCCCTGCAGCAGCCCCAGGGTGTAGCCGTGCATGAATTCACTGTCAGTTTTTAGGTTGACAATCCCTCCGGGTTTCAGTACCTGGTGGTATTTTTTAAGAAATTCAGGATTGGTCATTCGGTGTTTTGTCCTACCATACTTGATCTGTGGATCGGGAAAGGTTATCCAGATTTCACTAACTTCATCTGTGCCAAATAACAGGTCAATCAATTCAATTTGACTTCGCAAGAAAGCCACATTGGGCAGTTTTTCCTCCAGGGCTGTTTTGGCACCCCGCCAAAAACGCGCACCCTTGATATCAATACCAACATAATTGATGTCGGGGTTTTTTCGAGCCAGGGCCAGGGTGTACTCTCCTTTTCCACAACCGAGTTCCAATACAATCGGATGATCGTTGTTAAAAAAGGAGGACCAGTTAGCCTTCAGCGGAAAGCCGTCCAACACTTCTTGTCTGGCAGGTTGGATGACATTCGTAAATGTCTCGTTTTCAAGAAATCTCTTGCGTTTGTTTTTGCTTCCCACGAAAGCGAAATTTAAATGAGGAAAGGATCCGAAGAATGCTTATTCATTCCCGGCTTTCTTGTATTTTTTTAGTTCTCCCAACCAATAAAAGAAAAAACCAAAAGTGATGAGGATAAATACCCAACTCAGGCTGTTTTGTAACCACCAGTTATCTTCAAAGCGAATGGCATCATAAGGAGCAAATAGCACATTGGTAAAAAAATTACCGAGCGCTCTAAAAATATTGCTTGCAATCATAACTTAAGTATATTTACAGGCAAAAGTATAAAATATACCCATGATTGCCAATTTTTTTAGGAGAACGCTTCCAGATAGAATTTTCTATATAGGTTTGCTGATGCTACTGTACTACTCACTGGCTGTTTATTACAAGGGAGCTATGTTCTTTACAGAAGCTTCCTTCTGGGAGAAATCTGCGTATTTGTTTTTTTTAATTCCTTACCTGTTCGCCTCTGAGCTGATTATTAAAGCCTCTGGACTCACCCTTGACAACCTGTATGCTACCTTGCTAACCGCCGTGCTTTTTGGAACCTTCTATCCGATTATGTTTCACGGAAACTTGTTGCTTCTATACGGGCTGCTTTTAGGCGCCTACCATACCATTTATAGTTATGACGGTGGGGGAAAGGCGGGTAAAAAACTTTTTGATGCCGGACTGTTGCTAGGCTTTGCGAGTTGTCTTTATTCCTGGAGCAGCTTGTTCTTGTTGCTGGTGTATGTAGCCTTGATTGTACACCGTAGAAAACCCGATAAAAACTACCTGATCCCATTGATTGGTTTCTCAGTACCGCTGTTCCTGCTTTTTACCTATTATTTCTGTACCGATGCCATGGCAGTTTTCTACACAAAGTTCAGCTTGCCATTTTCGGGTGATTTCTCTGTCTATCAATCAGCGGAGTTGTTGGTACCACTTAGCTACCTGAGCTTCCTGATAGTCCTGGCTGTTATTGTGGCAACACCGAGAATCATCGTTATCAGTAACCGTCTTAAAAAAGCCTGGAAAATATTGATTTTTCACCTTTTGCTCGGGCTTGTACTCGTACTGGTCGCCCCTCAAAAGGACGGTTCAGAACTTCTCTTCTTGGTGTTCCCCGGCGCCATTATCATCGCCAATTTTTTACCCAAAGTGCGTTTGCCAAAGGTAGCAGATGCCATCCTATATCTCTTTTTGATTATGTCGGCAGGGGTCTATTGTTACTGTTTTGTTCCATAGGCCAGGTCACCGGCATCCCCCAGCCCTGGAATGATATAACCTTTGTTGTTCAGTTTTTCATCGACAGCAGCAATCCACAGGCGCGTATTTTTAGGAAAGTGTTTTTCTACATACTGAATACCTTCGGTAGCACCGATTACACAGGCCAGGTGAATTTCTTTGGGAGTCCCGTATTTTTTCAAGCCTTCTAATACCGCTACAATCGATTGTCCTGTAGCGAGCATTGGATCGGCCAGGATCAGTGTTTTACCCTCCAGGTTTGGTGCCGCGTAATAGCCTGTTTCGATCTCGAATTCAGTTTCGCTCAGGTGTTTTCTGCCAGCAGCGATAAAGGCATTTTCAGCCCCGTCGAAATAATCCAACAAACCGTTGTGTAGGGGAAGTCCTGCCCGCAGGATCGAACAAATCACCACTTTGTTGTTGGGCAATGGCATGTCTTTTGTACCCAGTGGGGTGCTAACCGTTTGCGTCCTGTATTCGAAGCAGCGGCTGATTTCATAAGCCAGGATCTCACCAATACGTTCAATATTTTTTCGAAAACGCATAGGGTCCTGTTGAACCGCTCGATTCCTTATCTCTGAAATAAAGGTGTTTAAAACGGAGGGTTCTTTTTCTAGGATGGTTACTTTCATAGGCTAAGGGCTTGGCATTGCATACTGAGAAAGCCTTAGAATAATTGGTTGTCGGCAATACTCAGCGCAAAGGTAGTAATACTTAATTTGTTTGGAAAATGATGTGTCAACGAATAAGATGTCCGACGGTGTCTTTTTACGGAATTTGCTTATAAAAACAAGCTAGTACAAGCCCTGTTTTTGAAGGGTTGGTATAAAATAAACGACTGAGCCATAAAATCCTTAAATTTGCGGTAAATTTTATCGTACATGATACAGTCTATGACCGGATACGGGAAAACCGTATTGCAGTTACCAACCAAGAAAGTAACGATCGAACTCAGATCGCTCAACAGTAAAAACCTGGACCTGTCGGTACGTATACCTACCTGTTACCGGGAAAAAGAACTGTTTATACGCAAAAGAATAGCCAAAAACCTCACCAGAGGAAAGGTTGATTTTTCCATCTATATAGAAGACACTGCTGGCGCAACAAGTGCTGCGATCAGCGAAAAGGCTGTCAGAAGCTATATGGACCAATTGAGGAGTATTGTGCCAACTGATGAGGCTAGCCTGTTAAAAATAGCGGTTCGCCTACCCGATGCACTCAGTTCTGAGCGCGAAGCACTGGACGAGCAGGAGTGGCAGGCTATTGAGGAAGGCATCGTAGAGACCTTGGAAAAAATAAATCAGTACCGAACCGATGAAGGGAAGGTACTTCACAAAGATTTTGAATTGAGAATTGCCAATATCGCTGCTTTGCTGTCAGAGGTTGTTGCCATCGATCCCGAACGAATGAAGCAGGTAAGGGCCCGCCTGGAAAAATCCATTGCTGACCTGAAAGTAACCGTAGATGAAAACCGATTTGAGCAAGAGTTGATTTACTACCTAGAGAAACTCGATATCACAGAAGAGAAGGTGCGGTTGCAAAATCACTTGGGCTACTTTGAAGAAACCCTCCAGCTTGCCGGTTCCAACGGAAAGAAACTGGCCTTTATTGCCCAGGAAATAGGCAGAGAAATCAACACCATCGGCTCCAAGTCCAACCATGCGGCTATGCAAAAAAAGGTAGTCCAGATGAAAGATGAACTCGAAAAAATCAAGGAACAAAACCTAAACGTTTTATAAACCAGTGAATACCCAAGGAAAACTCATCGTTTTTTCCGCACCTTCAGGATCCGGAAAAACCACCATTGTACGTCATTTGCTGGCGCAGAAAGCCCTGAACCTCGACTTTTCGATTTCTGCCACCTCCAGAGAGAAAAGAGGGAATGAAATAGATGGAAAAGATTACTATTTTATTAATAAGGAAAAATTTTTTACACTAACAAAGAAAAATTTTTTTATTGAAACTGCATGCGTATTTAGAAATCATTATGGTTCTCCCCACTCAAATATTATTCAAGCTTTTAAAAATAATAATCATAT
>JASMME010000135.1:4475-4745 GCA_030748365.1 Lutibacter sp. | reverse complement strand
ATCCAGACCTATTTTGTTGAATTCCTTGATGATCCAGGCTTCTATTTCATCAGAAAACTCTGTCAATTCTACATCGTCCTCTGTTTCAATACCTTCTCTCTGTACATCTATTTCAAAGCCTGTAAGCTGGGAAGCCAAGCGTATGTTGACACCATTCCTACCGATGGCCTTTGAGACTTCTTCTGGTAAGAGGAACACATCTACACGTCCTTTTTTACCATCTTCTCTTTCCGGCTCTTCGTAAATCTTCATGGAGACTACTTTGGCAGG
>JASMME010000135.1:0-4465 GCA_030748365.1 Lutibacter sp. | reverse complement strand
CCTTGCTATAAACAGCTGGGTGTTTTTGGTAAAGTTGATTACATCTATATTCTCATTGCCCAGCTCCCTGACAATACCATGGATACGGGATCCTTTCATACCAACACAGGCGCCAACCGGATCGATCCTGTCATCGTAAGAATCTACCGCTACCTTGGCTTTTTCTCCAGGGATACGTGCCACACCACGGATGCTGATTAAGCCGTCAAATACTTCCGGTATCTCTTGTTCAAAGAGTTTTTCCAAAAACTGAGGCGCTGTTCGGGATAAAATAATCGCTGGCTTATTCCCTCTCAATTCAACCACTTTGATAATTCCGCGGACAGATTCTCCCTTTCTAAAATAGTCAGAACGGATCTGCTCGCTCTTCGGTAGTACAATCTCATTGCCTTCATCATCAAGTAATATCACTGCGTTGTGGCGAATGTGATGTACTTCGGCACTGTAGATCTCACCTTCGAGGTCCTTGAATTGCTTAAAGGTATTGGTGCTATCATGCTCCTGTATCTTCGAGATTAGGTTCTGGCGAAGGGCCAAAATAGACCTTCTTCCCAAATCAATCAGCTTCACTTCCTCCGAAACGTCCTCACCAATTTCAAAATCAGGTTCAATTTTTTGGGCCTCAGATAGTTCAATCTCTTCATTGTCGTCTTCTGACATACCATCCGCTACCACTACCCGGTTCCGCCATATCTCTAGGTCTCCCTTGTCAGGATTGATAATAATATCGAAATTCTCATCCGAGCCGAATTTTCTTTTCAAGGCTGCCCTGAATACTTCCTCTAGAATGGCCATTAGCGTCACCCTGTCAATATTCTTGTCTCCTTTGAATTCTGAGAATGATTCAATCAATGCTAAATTCTCCATGTACTACTTATTAAAATGTTATTTTCACTGTTGCTTCCAATATCTCTTCGAATGGGATGTTGCGTCTTTTTTCAACAGTCACCTTGCCCTTTCCAATGGGCTTGGGCTCCCTTGCCTTCCAGGTAAGTTCGATACCGGTATCGTCTACCGCTGCAAGCCGCCCTTCTGCCTTGGTACGATCCTGTAGTGTCAGCTGTAGGATACGACCGATGTTTTTCGGATACTGTCTTCTTAGACTCAGGGGGCTAGACAGGTCTGGTGAACTGACCTCCAAGGAAAAATCTTCTTCTTCCCGGTCCAGGTTATGCTCTACCGCACGGCTGATTCGTATACACTCCTTCAGGGGAACTCCCTGATCTCCATCTACCTCCACATAAATATGATTGCCCGGCGGAAAACGTACATCAACCAGGAACAGGGATTTGTTTTCGGCAATGGCCCCTTCTATCAATTGTAAGACACGTTCCTGATCCATTCTTTGCGCTATAAAAAGAGGGGACTTTACGTCCCCTCCCTATCTGCTAACTAAACTTTTTCGCTGCAAATATAGCAACATTTTTTTAATCCGTTGAGATTATACTTTATTTACTTAATTTTTTGTAACTTTAGGTAAGGCATATTTCAATGTGTATTGCCGTTGAAATAATCATAAGCAAATGCTGTCGAAAACCATTCAAGAACCCATTCCTAAACAAATGAAAAAGATACTCGTACCTTTAGACTTTTCAAAACAGGCCCTTTATGCGGCAAAAATTGCTTCAGACATCGCGCGGATGACTGGGGCCAAATTGTTTTTGACCCACCTGATAGAACTGCCTTCCAGCACCATAGATCTCGGAGGATTCAGCAGTGTTAACACCACCCCCACGGCCATGTTGTTCCTTAAATCGGCCCAACAAAAATTTGTCAACTTTAGAAAAAGCGACTTCCTTAAAGGCCTGGAAATCGAAACCAATGTACTGTTCAACAGAACCTTTGAAGGTATTATTGATGAAAGTAAGAAACAGGGGGCAGACATGATTGTAATGGGCTCGAGAGGGAGCTCCGGAATAGAACAAATACTGGTTGGCTCCACCACAGAAAAAGTGGTTAGACATTCGGATGTGCCGGTATTGGTCATCAAGGAGGAAATGAAAGATTTTAAAATCGAACACATGGTGTTCGTATCAAACTTTAAAAAGGAAAACAAAAAGACCTTTGCCCGTATCCTGTCCTTTGCGCGTATTTTTCAGGCGCGCTTGTATTTACTCAGGGTGAACACGGCACACAATTTTAAGACCTCGGAGGAACTCAACAGTACCATTGAAGATTTTATCCGTGAATTCGACCTGTCAGGCCTACAGGTAAGCACCCATATCTACAACGATGTTTCCATAGAAGCCGGAGTGCTGAACTTTTCCAACAGTGTAGGGGCAGACCTGATTTCGCTAAACACCCATGGAAGAAGGGGACTGGCGCATTTGTTTGCCGGCAGTATCGGGGAGGACCTGGCCAACCACGCAAAGATCCCGGTGGTTACCTTTAAGCTATAGAATGATGCGTTACCGCTAAGCATTTAACAAAGACAATAACCGGTTTTTAGTAGCCGATAATTTCCTTTAGATTTGCAACAACACAAGCCGAATCACCTTGGGAAAAACAAGATACAATTGAGATGAAAAATATCATTACCTGGCTCTTTGGGGTTTCCACTGACAGGGACTCTTTGGGCAATCAATTCAGACAAAAGCGAATGGCATTGTTCAAAGAGCAACTACACACATTGCCAAAACCTGTTAATATATTGGATGTGGGAGGTGCCCAAGCATTTTGGGTAAACACCGGATTGCACGATACGCAGGACATTCATATAACCATATTGAACCTGACCAAAGCCACTACCCATTATAAAAATATAAGCGCTGTAAAAGGAGACGCAACGGACTTGTCAGCCTATAAAGACGATGCCTTTGATATTGTTTTTTCAAACTCTGTAATAGAACATTTGTACACCAAGGACAACCAAAAGAGCATGGCAAAAAGAAGTTACTAGGGTGGGCAAATACCATTATGTACAAACACCCAATAAACACTTTGTAATAGAGCCTCACTATTTGTTGCCGTTTTTTCAATTCTTACCCAAGAAAATTCGCTGTTTTATTTTAACCAAAACGAAATTAAGCCAGTTTAGAAAATGGACCGATCAGGCTGCGGAACAGTATATAAAAGAGATTGTTTTGTTGTCAAAAAAAGACATCCAGGAGCTCTTTTCGTCTAGTAAGATTTGGAAAGAAAGGTTTGCTGGAATGACAAAATCTTTTGTGGCCCATAATTTTAAATAATTACGGGGTGTTTGCTTAGCTTAAGTACGGCGGTATTCTAATCCCTTAGTATTCTTATAATAACCATGCTATCCAACAAACAAAAAAGCCAAGACAAATGTCTTGGCTTTTTATCAGTACAGAAGGCGGGACTTGAACCCGCACGGGCATTACTGCCCATTGGATTTTAAGTCCAACGTGTCTACCAATTCCACCACTTCTGCATGGGTGTCTTGATGACCTTTTAGAGCGAAAGACGGGATTTGAACCCGCGACCCTCACCTTGGCAAGGTGATGCTCTACCCCTGAGCTACTTTCGCAGTTTATTCACTGCTTTGATAGGTATCAAATGCGAGTGCAAATTTAAGACAAATCTGCTAAATCAAAACGATTTTTTTAAATTATTTATAGAATTAGATGAATCTGATAGCTATCGGCTTGTAAATCTGTGATAAAAAAATATATTTGCAGAGATTTAGAGAAAATCCAATGCAAGCAAAATTCTATTCCAAACACCCTTCCCTGGTCTTAGCAGCCGTTTTTAGCGACTTTAAACAACTGACCAAGATGGGCTTGTCCTTGAGTGTGGTCTTCTCTTCCCTGGCGGGTTACCTGCTGGGTACTGAAGTCATCGAGTTTTCAGTACTGACTTCGCTGGCCATCGGTGGTTACCTAATGGTGGGGGCCTCAAACGCCTTTAACCAGCTCCTTGAAAAAGACAGTGACGCCCAGATGAAACGTACCCAGAACCGCCCCCTACCCGCTGGTAGGATGAGGCCTTCAACAGCCCTGGCCATTGCTTTTTCCTTTACCATTGCAGGACTGGTCATTTTGTATGGTATCCATCCCAAATGCGCCCTGTTCGGAGCCATTTCCATCTTCCTTTACACCTGTGCCTACACCCCACTAAAGCCCATTACGCCACTGGCGGTTTTTGTAGGAGCCATTCCCGGGGCCATTCCCTTTATGCTTGGCTGGGTGGCCGCTACCGGTGATTTCTCCATTGAACCAGGCATGCTGTTCCTGATTCAGTTCCTCTGGCAATTTCCCCATTTTTGGGCCATTGGATGGCTGGAATTCGACGACTATAAAAAAGCCGGATTCAACCTGATGCCCATGGGCAAAAAGAACCGAAAGGCCGTGCTACTAATGATAGGATACACCTGCAGTCTGATCATTGTATCCATCATACCCGTACTAAAACTAACGGGTCAATTTTACATCCATCCGATCACCGCCACGGCCCTGTTGGGGCTGGGGGTAACAATGCTGTGGCAGGCCCTTAAACTGTATAGAAA
>JASMME010000134.1 GCA_030748365.1 Lutibacter sp. | reverse complement strand
GGAAGCGGTCGTTGAGTGTATCGATGATCTTGTTCTTTAACTTGACGCAGTAGTCCCGGGACAGGCCGTCTTCAGCAAGCAATTGCACGATCTCAGTATTGCTGGCGCTTTCCTGTGTCACCAATAGTTGTAGGAATTTAATCGTGGGCCGGTCAATGTCGATACGACTGTTCTGTATATACAGGTTTTTACCGTCAAAGGTGACCAGGTTGTTTGTGATGATTATGTTTTTTTCTTTCTGGTAGATACTCTTAATCATATAGAGTACGAGTAGGAAGGTAAAGACCAGGGTAAGGTTGGTAAGGCTTAGGAAGCGTGTATAACTGAAAAAAGGCTCGTACAACTTGCGTTTTAGCACAAAATTATCTGGGTTAAAAAGGCTGGTATAAGGGATGGCCTGTATATATAAGCCTTGGGAATAATCGTGGTCATCCTGCTGGAAGAAGATTGTTCCCAGCGTTTTGTTGACCTGGGCAACCCTTCCATAGCTGTGAAGCTCCTTACTCGGTGGGTACTGGTATTCCAACAGGGTATTTTCCGCAATGTTGAGGACATAGATACGCAAGCGGTCAAACAGGTAAATCTCCGCTCCCGACTGACAGAGCGTTAGTTTCAGCGGGTTTTCCCTAAAAAAAGTCCGTAATTCTTCATGGATAAAGCCAACGGTTTTCCAGCCATTGCTTTGGAAATCGAACTGGTAGATCTTGTCGTTAAAGTCGACGTGTTGCCCGTATTGGGTCCTACCCCCCAAGACCGTGTACAGCCCCTTTTTATAATGGCCTACAAAGCCAGTCAGTCCTTTTTCCAGCTGTTTTTCCATATTTGGCGTGACAACGCTCCATTCCCTTCCCTCATTAAAGAAACTCAGTAGTTTTTTGCTTTCGAACAGGCCATAGCCACCCATATGAAAGAGTTTGTTCTCGTGAACGAACAGGTCCCCTGAAAATTGGTTTCTGTGGTAAAAGCTCTTATCAATCCTTTGCAACTTGCCTTCTTCCAATTGAAAGACCACCCCGCCCCCTCCGTGAACCAGGTACAGCGATTCCTTTACCACAATCATCTTAAAACTGGGAAAGTCAGCATTGATGGGGGACAGGTCAACAGGGGAGTGCTTAAAGACAGGCTCTTGACGGTCTAGTTTCGCCACCCTGAGTCCTGAACGGCTCAGTATATACTGGGTATTGGTTTCCTCGTGGAAATAGTGTATATAAGACTCCTCCCAGGAGTCCGCTGTAGTTGTTTCCTGTGCCTGTAGGGATAAGAATGAGAAACAGGTAAGCATCAATAGTCCATAGACGGTATGTCGGACTTGGTTCCACTTCATCTGATTGGGGGGGATTGTTGGTATTTGCTGTTCGACACTCAAAGGTAACAAAAATATAAAAGAAGACTCAAACCTCTTTTTTAAGGCGTTTCCACAGCCGGCTTATGATAAATTGAAAATCCAATACAATCATTTTTTTGATGAGTAATTTCAGTTTTCTAGCGGCCATGTTTTTGTTGATGACCCAAAAGAAGAGCAGCCAACCGGCCATTAGTAAACAGAAAATTAAGGTCAGGCCTTCCGAATAGAAATGGGGTTCTGCCAGGTAGACCGTTAAAAAAATACTGATATTGATCAGGGTCAGTAAGATACTGCTGGTTTTGTGTGAAAACCAGTATTTGGTAAGCACGTGGTGGAGGTGGTTGGCATCGGCCTTAAAGGGCGATCGCCCCTTGAGCAGGCGAACCCCCATAATACGGAGGGTATCCAGAATGGGTATACTGAGGATACTCACGCTGATTACGGGTATATTCTCTGGTTTTATCTGTATGATTTGTAGGGCTTCTCTGTGGGAAATACTCAGCAAATGTAGGGCCAAAAAGCTAAAGAAAAAGCCCAGGAGCAAGGAGCCGGTATCGCCCATAAAGAACTTGTGTTCGTTGGAGAAATTATACCGGAGATAGGCAATCAACATCGGGATGCTTAAAATACAAAGAAAGCTCAATACCCTGTTGTCTAGCATATAGAAGAAATACCCGAAGACCAGCATATAGAAAATGCCCAAAAAAGCCGATAGTCCGTCAATACCATCTACCATATTAAAGGCATTGGTTATTGACAGAATGACAAATATGGAGAGGGAGATTCCGCCCCACCAGGGTAGCAGTTCTATCCCCAGCCATCCGTTGAGGTTGGTAATGGCCAGTTCGTTGATATACAACATCGAGCAAGCCACTGCAAAGAGCAGTAGGTATTTGTGTAGGGGGCTGAGGTCAATCAGGTCGTCATAAGTACCGATCATCACCACGAATGACAAAGAAGTGAGCAGGGCGATACAGGTGCTGCTTTCGTCGTAGCGATACGCGATAACCAGGAGGATGGTATAGATGATAAAAAAAGAAAAACCAGCCCCCAGTGGCACCTTGTTTGCATGGGCGCTCCGCGTGTTGGGCACATCGTATATATTTAATTTTTTCATCACGCCCAACAATTCACGAATCAGGATTCTCGAAAATAGATAGACCATGGGAATCAGGATCAGGATGGTTTGGTAAAAATTATCTACATACATACTGACTATTTTTGATTATATTTGATGTCAAGCATTATCAATAAGTTTATAAAGATATGAAAATATTGATACAAAGCTTTATGGAAAAAGAAAAAATAGCTGACATTGTAATACCTTTTATATAATTGAGACCGTCAAAACATTTACTGTATGTTTGTGTAGATAACAAGAATCAATGTCAGCGATTCTATAGCCAGTGACCCTGATGAATTGGTATGCATTCTATACCCGACCGCGCTGCGAGCTTAAAGCCTTTGACTTTTTTACAAAGCTGGGCGTGGAAAGCTATGTGCCTTTGCGGATGGTGGAGCGTCAGTGGAGCGATCGAAAGAAAAAGCTTCGGGTGCCGGCCATCGCCTCGTATATTTTTGTCGCCCAGGAAACCCTCCAGTTAGATTTGTTAAACGAAAACCCTTTTACGACCAGTTTGGTTCGTTACTTAGGTAAGCCCGCCCGGATGTCAGCATCGGCCATTTCGCTTATGCGTCGTTACCTGGACGGGAAGCATAGCTGTGAGATACAATTGCAGTCCTTTCTGCCCGGTCAGAAGCTTCGGGTAGATTCTGGGCTTATGTTGGGCAAAGAAGGGGTGGTACAGCAACAACGGGGTCAGAAGGTGATCGTATTGCTGGAAAGTTTGGGGGTGCAGCTGACCATCCACCTGGGTTCAACAGCGGTAAAGGCCTTGTCCTAAAAGACCGCTGCGAACAGTCCCGCTGTTATTTTTATGAGCCCGTCATTGGGACTCAGGGGGCGAAGCCGTGTCAGGTCCCTGGCAAACCTTTTTGATTAGAAGTTTGCTGCAAGCGTATAAATGAGTATAATTGCTTGCAATTTTAGTTGACAGGATACCAAACCGGCCTTTTACTGCGTTGCAATGCTGCCAGACAGGCCTACCATTATTAATAAAACCGAATACAAATGAAATACTTCAGCTTAGTATGTATAGTCTTGATCAGTATGCTTATGCCTGCACCCGTTGCGGCCCAGTCCTTTACCCAAGATTTGGGTCAGGTCAATGTAGACGCCCTGTCGGATGAGCAGGTGCGTACTTATTGGAACAAGGCCCGCTCCGAAGGCTATAGCCTAGACCAACTGGAAGTAATCGCCCAGTCCAAAGGGATGAACGCGGCCCAATTTGCCAGGTTGCGACAACGGATTAGCAGTTTAGCCCCTAGCGATTCGGCTGCTACCGTCAGCACGGACAAGGCTGTTGATATGGCAAGCATACCGCCATTTGGATTGGAAGGGAAGTCGTTGGAAGCAGTTGAAACCAATCTGCTATTTGGCTATGATTTTTTTAGCAATCCCAATATATCTTTTAGCCCCAATATCAACCTACCTACCCCAGAGAACTACCGACTGGGCCCGGGAGATGACCTCCTGATCGATGTATGGGGTGCTGCCCAGAACAATTACCGCAAACAGGTAGACCGGGAAGGCGCCATCCGCCTGGAAAATATCGGCCCTGTCTATGTCAGTGGCCTGTCGGTAGACCAGGCCCGGAAAAAGATCATCAGCTACCTCAAAAAAATCTACAGCGGGATTGATGCGCCTGCGGATAGTTATACCAAGGTCTATACGGCGGTCTCCCTACTAGGGGTACGGACCGTACAGGTCAATATCATCGGTGAGGTCAAGGTGCCCGGCACCTATTCCTTAAGCGCCCTTTCCACCGTATTAAATGCCCTCTATGCAGCCGGTGGCCCCAAAGAAACCGGTAGTTTTAGGAATATCCGCGTCCTTAGGGACGGTAAGGAACTGGCGGTATTTGACATCTACCAATACCTGACCCGGGGTTCAGAAAAAGGCAATGTGACCCTACAGGACCAAGACCTACTGATAGTCCCTCCTTATGGCAGCAAGGTCACAGTGGAAGGAGAAGTCAAACGCCCCGGTCTTTATGAACTAAGACCAGGGGAAACCCTGGAGACCCTGACCGAATTCTTTGGTGGTTTTACCGCTGAGGCCTACCGCGACCTACTCTTGGTCACCCGTATCAACGGCAGTCAAAAGGCGGTCAATGAAATCAGCCCGGAAGCACAGTCCGACTTTGTACTTCAGGACGGTGACCAACTTAGCGTGGGACTTGTCAATGACCGTTTTCAAAACCGAATCAGTATAGGAGGCGCTGTCTACCGCCCGGGTAATTACGAACTGACAGACGGCTTAAGCCTGTCTAACCTGATTGACAAGGCCGGTGGCCTCCGTGATTATGCCTTTTTGGAAC
>JASMME010000133.1 GCA_030748365.1 Lutibacter sp. | reverse complement strand
CGAAAGAGCCTGCGAAGGGTTTGTCGGTAGTGTAGGGGGTCCTGTTGTGACAAAACAGCGGCCTTTTGTAAAATGGCCTGGATAAAGAAAATCGGCACCATCCGCATCAGCAGGGCAATCCTTTGGGCCAGCGCATATTTTCCAAGCTGTGTATGGCTGACAAAACCGGAAAGAATGATGATCCCACCATGAATGGATACATGACCGGCCACAGAGGAAAGAAAGAACTGGACATTTTCCCGGAGTCGGTATTGGATCCTTTCCCACCTTACCCAGGCCCAGGCAATGTTTTCACGCCGGTAGATCAGGCGCCAGAAAAGGAGGTAGACCCAAAGGGCCCCTACTCCAAAAAAGGTATTGACATAGGGCGCCTCCGAAGGGCCGGCCACAAAACACAGGACCAGAAGCAGGTAGCTTATTTTGGCCAGAAAATTGGCGATAGAAAGCCAGGAAAGCCGGTCTTTCCCCTGAAAATATACCATGGGAAACAGGGCTTCACTAAACAAGAGGATCAGGGAGCCGTAGAGGATGCTGCGGTAAGTCTTAAAAAATCCGAAAAAAAAGGCGGCCCCAAAGAGGAGAAACGCCAGCAAGAGGGCGATAAAGAGCCTGGTGGCAATCAGCTCGTTGAGCAACTTGCCGGTTGCTGCGGACCGGTCCTCTAGCAGGGCCAAGCGCTTTGGCGCGTTTAAGTGGTAACCATAACTGACCCCGATACTACAGAGCAAAACAACAGACAGGCCCAACTGTACCAAACCGTAGGAGGCTTCTCCCAGGCGCTGGTAGAGTACTGGTGTGACCAACAAGGCCACCAGTATATTGGTGAACTGGTTAAAGAACAGGTTGAGAAAGTTCCTGAGAAAGACGCCGCGTACCGGGCGAAGGATCTTTTGTAGGGCAGCCAGCATCAAGAACTAGTGCTTGGTTTGGGAAGGATCGCTGGCAAGGGCCTCCCGGATCATCCGTTCTAGGGAAAGCCCCAGGACCATGAGTAAAAGTCCGGCAAATAGTCCGATAAACAAGGTCTTAAGGAATTTCCAACGGTTGTGTTCTAGGGGCAGTACCGGCTGGTCTATCGGTTGGATAAGCGGTTGGCGGTTCCTATGGGCTACCTTGGCCAGCTCGAGCTGTTTGGCCACTTCTTGGTAGATGGCTGAATGGGTCTGTACATCAATCAGGGCCTTTTGATAGGGTAGCCGGGAGGTCTTGACCAAGGGGTTGGGATTGGGCAGGGCCTCATCGAGGCGTGCCAGCCTGTCTAAGGAAGTGTCCAGCGCCTGTTTGATGCTGTCGGCCTGTTGCTGGAGCATCCGGAGGTTGGTGGCGGTCTTTAGGGTTTTGGTCTGCTGGTAGAACTGGCTGACATTGCGGACCAGTGTTTCGTTAAAGGCCTTGGCCAGGCCTTCGTCTTGGTGGTCGAAACCGAGCTCCAAGATGGTGGACTTCCGACCGGGCTTGGCCACCCTTAGAAAATGCGTGGTAACGGTTTTGATGGCGGTTTTTAGCACACTGTCTTGGGCACGTGTCAGGGGAGCTCCCTGGGAAAAGTCTTGGAGGTATACCTGTTTTTTCGCCCATTTTTTGTCGAGTTTTTCCGCCTGGGCAAAACGGGCGAGTAGCAGGACTTCTGTACCCTGGATGTTTGCCTTGCTCAGGAAGGTCTTACGGAGCATATTGTGGGAACGGTACAACTGCTGGATATTGTCAATCTGAAAAAGGGTTCCGCCCCCCATCATCCCGGAAAGGTTGATCCCCGAAAGGGAAATCAAAGAGGACAGCCCACCACCCATCTCGGGGCCCTGGTCATGCTCGAGCACAAAAGTCGTGGTGGCCGCATAAACCGGCGATTTGAGGTAATTATACGAGAGGGTCAGCAAAAGGACCAGCAAGGTGCCCAAGGCGATTTTTTTTCGCTGAGACCAAAGATGGCGGTACCAGGCTACCAGGCCTTTAAGGACCTGTTGCAAGGAAAGCGGGCTGGGGGTATGCGGATCGTTGGTAAAAGACATGGCAGGGTGATTTATTTAAGTTGGCTGATGGCTAATATGAAGGTAGCCAGTCCCGAGGTGAGGCCTACTATATTGGAAATACCCAGTTCTTTTCTTTCGGGCCTGATCGGTACTATGATCTCGGAACCGGGCTGAATCTTGGGGTAGCGGTTAAAGAACAGTATTTTTTTGGTCCGGTCTACCGACCCGTTGGGATAGATTACATAGATCCTGCTACGCTTGGCATCGTTTTCAAAGCCTCCGGCATTGTTGATATAGTGTTTGAGCGAGCGACCTTTTCGGTAACGGACCGTGGTGGGATGCAACAAAGCCCCGCGGAGGCGGACCGTTTCCTGTTTTTTGGGGATGACCAGGATGTCTCCCTCGCGAATTTGTAGGTCTGCAGGGCCACCGGGACGGCGGAGTATCTCCTGAAGGGCAATCCCGATAGACTCGGTTTCTTTGATCTTTTGTTCGTCAGTATCAGCTCCCTTGTCAGCGGTTGATTTTGTGGCCGCTTCCACGGAAAGCTGGGGAAACGCTGTGGCTTCCATCCAGTCATTCTTGGCCAGTACTTTTTGTCGTGACCGTTCCCTGGCATAGTTGATAACGGCCGCCTCATCATCGGCAAGAGTGCTTGCCTCTCCTTTTTCTAAGTCTTTTTCTATACGGTTGAGCAGGGCCTTGGAAGCTTCGGACAGGTTCAAAGTATCCTTGTCCTTTAACAGGTTCTTTTGCAAGGCCTTGATGGCCTCCATTTGCCGGTCCTCTTCGCTGTCTTCTTCATAGAATTCGGTCCTGCGTATCAGGGTAGCGCCGAGCGTATAGGCAAAGTCGTTTAGCCCGCCTGCCCGCTGAAGCAGGTCTGAAATTTTTTCGTTTTTGGAGGTGATGGCGTATTTGCCGGGATAGTGTACCTCTCCTTCCACCGATACAAATTCCTGTACAAAAAAGTTGGGGTTTTTTCGGACAGTTATATGGTCAAAAGGCTGTAAGATAAGCTCGGCGCTTCCGCTGCTATGTGTAAAGTCCTTGTCCATATCTACCACCATGACCTCGGCCATCGCAGCGGGGTCCATACCCGTTCCGGATACCCGGCGGGTGACCTCAATCTTACAAGCAGTGGCCGCTTCTGTAAAGCCGCCAGACATCAGGAGGAGTTCTCGCAAGGTCATTCCTTCTGAAAAGGGATAGGTGCCCGGCTGGTTGACCGCACCGGCCACTTCCAGGTAGAGTTCTTCCCTGAGGTCGTGTTTGGAAATGATATTCAGTACGTCTTCTGGCTGGAGGGGAATGTCTTCGATACGGCCCTGTAGCAGTTCTCCTAGTTTAAAGGAGAGGGTGCTGGTACTCAAATCGTCATTGGTACGGATGATATAGGCGGTGGTGGTCAGGGCCTCAGGACGGAGTCCGTCGGTTTTCTCGACCAGGTCTTTGACCCCCATACCTGCTGTGATTGCATAATTTCCCGGACGGTAGACAGCGCCCTGTACGATAACCCGGTTGCGGTAGCGATCCAGGACTTCTTGTACCCGGTACACATCACCGGCCTGGGGAAGGAAGACTGCGAACTGGTCGGTATGGACATCGGCCACTACCCGTTCACCGTCGAGTACCCGGGTGACTTTAAGGGTGCCGGTATAGGCATTTTCATGAAAACCACCGGCATAGTCGAGTAGGTCCTGCAGGCTCTCCCCTGCTGTGAGCTCAAAACGGCCCTCGGTCTTCACAGCGCCCTCTAGGCTGACGCGTTGGGTATAGGGACCAACCAGGATCAGGTCGTTGTTTTCCAGGCGTATATCGGCAGAAGCATCCCCGGAAATCAGGTATTTATAGACATCCACCACACTGACCAGCTGGTTGTTCCGATAAACACGGATGGCCCGTAGGCTGGCGTTCTCGGTAAGCCCGCCAGCTACATAAAGGGCGTTGTAAACGGTGTTAAAGGCACTGAAATGATAGGTCCCGGGCAGGGCCACTTCGCCCACCACATTGACCCTAACGGTACGGGGGGTCCCTACGGATATATTGAGCTGGGTGTTCTTTGCGGTCCCGCGCAGCCCCTGGTATACGGAAGACAGCCTGGCGGTCAGCCGTTTTTTAGCGGCGCTAACGGTAAGGCCAGACAGGGGAATCGGCCCAAAGTTTTCGAGGATCAGGGTGCCTTCAGGACTGATGGCGGCCTGGTAATAGGCTTCTGACTGTCCGTAGAGGTCGATATAGAGCTGGTCTCCCGGCCCCAGGACATAGTCGGCCGGGGTGGGCATATTGAGGTTGGACTGGAAGGTCAAAAAACGGTTGCCGCGAAAGACCTCAAGGCCAAAGATATCGCTTTCTATTTCACGAAACAGGTCCAGGGAGTCTTTATAGGCCTGACGGAGGCGGCTATCTTCTACCGGTAGGGAACCGCTTTGGGAGGCCCGTAGGGTTTTGGCGGTACGGAGGCGTTTCCCGAATTGGTTTAATTCTCCGGCGGAAAGCCCCTGGGACTTGGCGGCTTGTAAAAGGTCACTTTGGTTATAGCCCATAGCGGCCGCCCGGCGGGAAAGCTGTTCCAGCTGGGCCGCACTCATTTCCCGGTAATTAAGACCGGACAGGTCAAGGGTTTGCTGGGCTTGTAGCGTACAGAGAACTCCCAGGCTTATAAAAAGGCTTAGCAGGGTATGTTTGAGGAATCGAAGCATGGTCGGTGATTAATCAGTGTGAAGATATAAAATTAAATGCTTGTTAAAAAATAATGGGGGGAATATTGGGGTTGGGGGAAATAGCTTTGTTACAATGTACTTAGCACAACGTTTATTTCTTTTGTTTATGTTGTCTTGATAAAACAAGCGAAAATAAGGACTTATTGTGATACACTTGCTTTGATTTT
>JASMME010000132.1 GCA_030748365.1 Lutibacter sp. | reverse complement strand
GCTGGATGTTTAAACACCCTACTCCTGCAGACTTCTTTAGAACCATGGAAGATGCCTCTGCCATGGACCTAGACTGGTTTTGGAGGGGGTGGTTCTATACCACCGGAAACAATGATATCGGTATCAAAACTGTCAAAAAATACCACCTGACTGACCAACCGACCGCAAGCGCTTTAAAAATCGCCAAACGATATGGGATATCACCAGAAAAAATGCCGCCCTATCTCTACCTGGTATCTGAGTCCAGCGAGGAGTTCAGTGATGAAAAGAACTATGGAAATCCCGAAGATTTTAGCATGCTGAGCAATTATATCGAAAACAACTTCAGCGCGGAAGAAAAGACATCACTCGAGATCCCCAAGTACTTCTACGAATTGGTTTTTGAGAAACCAGGTGCCTTGGTCATGCCTATTATTGTTGAAATCGAATTCGAAGACGGTACCAAGGAACGCAAACAATTTCCGGCGGAAATATGGCGATTCAACGACCGGGAAGTTTCCCGGATATACCCTTCGACCAAAGCCATTAAGAAAATCACAATCGATCCGGATGAACAAACTGCTGATGTAAATCCAAGGAACAATAGTTGGCCAAAAAACACGGAAACAAGGTTTGACACCTTTAAAAAATCAAGGATCAAGGGATAACAAAAAAAAGCGGAACATGTGTTCCGCTTTTTTTTTGTTACTTAAGCAGCGTCAAACAAACCTGATTGCCTTTACCGGTGTAATCTTTGAAATGACCGCAGAAGGCAGCAATAGCATCAGTATACAAAGCCCCAGGGTGCCCACATTCAGGGCGATGATATAGCCCAGGTGTATATAGACTGGTACCGTGTTTACGTAATAGGTTTCGGGGTTCAGGGCAATGAAATGAAAGTGTTTTTGTAGTAGTAACAAGGTGATACCGAGGGTATTTCCCCAAAACAGCCCCTTCACAATTAAATAAGCTGCCTGGTATAAAAAGACCTTACGCACTGAGGCGTTGGTGCTTCCCATCGCTTTTAACATACCAATCATCCGGGTGCGTTCCAGAATCAGCACCAGTAAGGCAGTAATCATATTGATACCGGCAACCAGGATCATAATGGCAATGATTACATAGGTATTGTTATCAAACAGGCGAATCCATTCCATAATGGCTGGATATTTTTCAACTATACTCGTACTGTTCAAGGTAGCGGCCGTCTGGACATACACCTGATCAGCCGTGTGTTCAATCGTATCAAAATCATCAATAATCAGTTCAAAACCTCCTACCTCCTCCGCTGTCCAACGGTTCATCTTCTGGATATGACGCAGGTCACCAATGACATAAGCTTTGTCAAAATCGTGAAAACCTGAATTGTAAATGCCTGCCACCGTCAATACCCGCAACCAGGGCGGTTTGTTTGGGTCCTCCTTGACAAACAATACATTGAAACGGTCTCCTAACTTCAGTTGCATTCTGTTTGAAATTTCACGGGAGATCAACACCTCCGAGGAAATACCATTGCGGAAGTCAGGCCAGCGGCCCTCCACCAAGTATTCTTCAAAAAAAGAACTATCATAGTCGGCAGCTACTCCTTTAAGAAGAATGCCTTCAAAATCGGTGGCCGTCCTAATAATACCGGCCTTGGTAGCATAAACCTGTACGTGTTGAATGCCTTCTACCTGCTTAAAATGCGGATAGAATTCCTGATTTTTACTAAGCGGGACTAAGGTAGTCTCTGAATGGTTATTGTCAAAATTACGCAACTGGATATGCCCGTTAAAGCCGGAAATTTTTTCCCGAATCTTCTGTTGCAGCCCCATACTGGTCGCCATGGATATCAGCATTACAACCATCCCCAAAGAAATGGCTAGGATGGCAATTTTTATAATTGGCGACGAAACGCTACTTTTATAGCGTTTTGAAGACAACAGGCGCCGTGCGATAAACAATTCGTAATTCAATACTTTCTTATGATTCATTCTCTTTTCAAAAATACGTATTTCTCCTTGGTTTTGGGCCTGTTTTGCTGCCTGAATTCCCCAGCACAGGAAAATCCAAGCCAAAAAATGGAGGGGCATCCCCCTATTTCGAAGAAAATGATCAGTGGTGCGGAACAAATCCACGCCTACCTCGGGCTACTCAACAACAAAAGAATTGCCGTCGTAGCCAATCAGACAGCCGTTATCAGTAAATCAACCGGGGGCCAAACGACCTATAGACACCTCATTGATTCCCTACTGAGCCTGCAGGTTCATATCAAAAGGGTTTTCTCTCCGGAACACGGCTTTAGGGGTACTGCTGATGCCAGTGAGTTGATTGCGGATGGAAAAGACCTGGCTACCGGGCTTCCAATCAGTTCATTGTACGGAAAACGCCGGAAACCAAGCCCGGCACAACTGGAAGGAATCGACCTGTTACTGTTTGATATACAGGATGTGGGCGTACGTTTTTACACCTATATTTCCACCCTCCACTATGTGATGGAAGCTTGTGCAGAACAAGGTATTCGATTGGTCTTGCTAGACCGACCCAACCCCAACGGTCATTATACCGATGGGCCTACCCTATTGCCAGTACACCAAAGTTTTGTAGGGATGCATCCTGTGCCATTGGTCTACGGAATGACCATTGGAGAATATGCGCAAATGATCAACGGGGAAGGGTGGTTGCCAAACAAGCTTGTCTGTGACCTAACGGTTATTCCCCTAAAGAACTACAACCGTGAAAAAACCTATCACCTGCCGGTCCGCCCCTCTCCCAACCTGCCAAACGACCGGGCCATCAACCTATATCCCAGCCTGGGCTTTTTTGAAGGCACCCATATCAACGCAGGACGGGGGACGGAACAGCAGTTCCAACGCTATGGAGCGCCTTTCTTTCCAAAGAGTGATTTTTCCTATATACCCAGGGTTAACCCAGGAGCCAGCAGTCCCAAACACCTGGGAAATACCTGTTATGGTGTAGACCTTAGCAAGAGCCCCAGACAACATAGAATTAACCTGACATGGCTGCTTGATGCCTATAAAAAAACGCCGGACAAGCAAGCTTTTTTTGGCCCTACGTTTACAGCCCATGCCGGTAATAAAAAATTAGAACAACAGTTAAAAAAGGGGCTGTCAGCAGCTGAGATTAGAGCCTCCTGGCAAGCTGATATACAGGTGTTTAAGAAAATTAGAAGGCCTTACTTGCTGTATAGATAACTCAGGACACTTTAATTATCAACGGGCACCAAACAATTCTAAATTATAGAGAAAATCATAAAGGCAATTCCTTTTTTAAGGCCTCCACTATCTCATAGGTTGCCGGGCAAATCGCTGTATTGTTAAGGGTCAGGGAGGTGAGTTGAACAAAGCGCCTACGGTCGGTATGTGGGTATTCCTTACAAGCCTTAGGACGAACATCGTATATACTACAGGCATGGTCCTGAAGGTCCAAAAAGGGACAAGGACTTTGCTGTAAGACATAGTGGTGATCCGTATCGACACGTAGGTATTGTTGTATAAAAAGCGGTTCCTTAACACGTAGGTGCCGGGCAATTCGGCGAATATCGTGTTCTGTAAATAGGGGGCTGGTAGTCTTACAACAATTGGCACAGTCCAAGCAGTTGATTCGCTCAAAGACCTTGTGGTGTAGGTCTTGCATTAGCAAATCCAGTTTTTTGGGTGGGCGCTTTTTAAGCCTGGAAAAATATTTACGGGTTTCCCTGGCTTTTTCCCCGGCCAACAAAGGTAGTTTCTTTAAAAAGCTGTCCATGTACGCTGATTTGATGACAAAAATACGACCAAAAGAACAGGAAACAAATAACATTTTTAGCAGTACTTGTAAAAAGTTTATACGCTTGTATCCAAAGCGGTAATTTTTACGTATTTTTGTGGGTCAAAATTTTTCGGGGAAAACATGCAGCATATTTTAGAAAAAGCGGTTCAAAAAGCACTGGAAGTACAGTATGACGTACAGGTAGAAACCCTTGAATTTCAGGCAACTAGGAAGGATTTCGAAGGAGATATTACCTTGGTGATCTTTCCTTTGTTACGACATATAAAAGGAAACCCTGTTGAGATTGGCAACAATATCGGAGCCTACCTGAAAGCACAGGTGGATGCGGTGACTGATTTCAATGTGATCAAAGGCTTTTTAAACCTGGTCATCGCTGATGCATACTACCGCAAACGCTTTGCGGAGATCAACCAGCTTACAGACTATGGAAAGACCGAACCCAAGACCACAGACAAGGCGGTCATGGTGGAATATTCTTCCCCAAATACGAACAAACCCCTGCACTTAGGACATATCAGGAACAATTTACTGGGCTATTCGGTGGCTGAGATTATCAAGGCGGCTGGAAAAAAAGTATATAAAACACAGATCATCAACGACCGGGGTATCCATATCTGCAAGAGCATGTTGGCCTGGCAGCGTTTTGGCAAGGGAGAAACACCCGAAACCAGTGGCCTTAAAGGAGATCAATTTGTGGGCAAATTCTACGTGGCTTTTGACAAGGCCTATAAAGAAGAAATTAAAGGGCTAACCACAAAGGGCCACCCTGAGGAAATGGCCAAAAAAGAGGCACCCATACTGCTGGAAGCCCAACAAATGCTCCGACAGTGGGAAGCCGGCGATCCGGCAGTGGTTGCCCTCTGGAAAAAAATGAACCAGTGGGTATACGACGGATTCAACGAAACCTACAAAGAACTGGGGGTTGATTTTGACAAGCACTATTACGAGAGCGACACCTATTTACTAGGAAAAGACCATATCGCCGAAGGGCTCAAGAAAGGGGTTTTTTATACCAAGGAGGACGGCTCCGTCTGGATCGACCTCAGCGAGGAAGGGCTGGATGAAAAAATCGTATTAAGGGCCGACGGAACGGCTGTCTATATGACCCAGGACATAGGAACAGCTATTGAACGCTTTAAGGA
>JASMME010000131.1 GCA_030748365.1 Lutibacter sp. | reverse complement strand
AATAGCCCTATTAAACAGTGGTATACGCTACGATTTACCTATAAATAGTGTGAAATTTGACAAATAAAATAGTTGTTTGCGGCAGTTCTCCCTGTTACAATAGATAATGAACCAATTACTAAAACACACACCTGTGAAATATTATTTTTTTCTCTTACTCTTCCTCACCAGTCCTTTTCTGAGGTCTCAGACCTTTGAAATGACGAAAGATATGCAGGTGTTTACAGGCTTTTTCACTTTTTATTACGACGAAGATCAGGGTGATGTCTACCTGGAAGTTGATAAAACGCAACAGTCTTTTCTTTATGTGAATGCCCTGGCTGCTGGTCTTGGTTCCAATGACATCGGTCTGGACAGGGGACAGTTGGGGAAAACAGCGGTGGTCCGCTTTGTAAAAGCTGGAAATAAATTGCTGTTGCTGCAGGAGAACCTCGGTTACAGAGCTATTACGGACAACGAAGCAGAAAAAAAGTCGGTTGCTGAAGCCTTTGCCCAATCAGTATTGTTCGGTTTTCCCATCATAGCACAGCAAGCAGGGCGTTATTTGGTCAACGCCACTGATTTTTTCCTCAGGGATGCCCATGGAGTATCGGACAGGCTCAAAGATACCGGCCAAGGTTCTTATACCTTGGACCTCAGTAAGAGCGCTTTCTATCCATCGGCCAGCCGTGCCTTCCCAGACAATGTTGAATTTGAAGCTTTGTTAAGCTACCAGGGTAAGCCAGCGGGTAACTATATTCGAAGTGTGGCCCCCAACGCTACACAGGTGAGTGTCAGGCAGCACCATTCTTTTATAAGGCTGCCCGATGCAGACTACAAAAAAAGAAATTTTGATCCACGGGCCGGTGTACAGTTTATCGAATACGCTGATTACGCCACCCCGGTTGATGCCCCACTCAAGAAAAAAGTGATAGTTCGCCACCGTCTGAAAAAAAAATATCCAGAACAAGCCATGAGCGAGGCTGAGGAGCCCATTATTTATTATTTGGACAGGGGCGTGCCCGAACCCATCCGCACCGCTTTGTTAACCGGTGGTCGATGGTGGAACCAGGCTTTTGAGGCCATTGGTTATAAAGATGCTTTTCAGCTAAGGATGTTGCCCGAGGGGGCTGATCCCCTTGATGTTCGTTACAACGTAATTCAATGGGTACACCGGGCTACCCGTGGGTGGTCTTATGGTGCCAGTATCAAAGACCCGAGAACCGGCGAAATTTTAAAGGGTCATGTAAGCCTCGGTTCTTTGAGAATTCGCCAGGATTTTATGATTGCCCAGGCCCTGATAGGTGCTACAGACAATGGCCCTTTACTGGAAATGGCCCTGGCCAGGATTCGGCAGCTAGCTGCCCATGAAATAGGACACACCTTGGGCTTTACTCATAATTTTGCAGCCAGTTTTAATGACCGTGCTTCGGTGATGGATTATCCGCATCCATACCTATTTCTAGACCAGGGAAAGATAGACCTTTCGAGGGCCTATGCATCGGGTATTGGAGCATGGGACAAGGTGACAGTTGCTTACGCATACCAAGATTTCCCTGCTCTTATCGATGAAGGGCAGGCCCTGAATAAGCTCTTATCGCAGGCGACTCAAGCAGGCCTATATTTTATAACGGATGCCGATGCACGTGCCCCTGGCGGGGCGCATACCAGGGCCCACTTGTGGGATAATGGGTTGGGAAATGCGTCAGAAGAACTGGCCCGGGTAATGACAATCAGGGCCCTGGCCATTGATCGTTTTTCAGTAAACAATATTCAGGAAGGAACGCCCTACAGCGTGTTGGAAGATCTGTTTGTGCCCCTGTATTATTTTCACCGCTACCAGGTGGAAGCTACTGCCAAATTATTGGGGGGCTTAGAATATACCTATGCCCTTAAGGGAGATGGGCAAACAGTTGTCAAACCCCTTATGCCTTCACTGGAAAGGGCAGCCCTGGATAACTTGTTAGCGGCCATTGAGGTTGCTACCTTGAAGATACCGACAAGGATTCTTGCCCTGTTTCCGCCCAGGGCCTTCGGTTATGGAAGAACCCGGGAGTCATTTGGAAATGCTTCGTCTGTTTCTTTCGACGCCCTACAGCCGGTTTCCGCCGCTACGGATATGGTGCTAAGCCTCCTATTGCATCCTGAGCGTTTGGCAAGGATCCTCCAACAAAAGGCCCTCTTTCCGAAACAGCTTGGCCTAGACGAGTTACTTGATGCATTGTTAGCGGCTACTTTTAAGGTCTCTCATACAAATGATTATGACGTTTTAGTACAGCAAAGCATCAATCACGCAGTCTTACAAGGTTTGTTTAAGGCTGCCATTGATACGCGTACCAATTTCCAGGTGCGATCGGTACTTATGGAAAAGATACGCGCTTTGAAGGATTGGTTGTCAAAGGAAGGTCACCAAAAGTTGCCCCGACGCTATGCCAACGGATATAAATTCCTTATTGAGGACTATCTCAAATCGCCATCGACCTACCAGACCAGCCCTGTTGAGCGCTTACCTCCCGGATCACCGATTGGGAGTATGCGCTGTGATTTTCAAGTGTATAATTAAATGTAAATATTCGATAATAGTATGCAAATAAATTTGATCAGCGATACGGTCACCTTGCCCACTTCGGGTATGTTAAAGGCCATGATGACCGCCGAAGTAGGGGATGATGTCTTCCAATCAGATCCAACCGTCAATAGGCTACAAGACCTCATTGCTGAGCGTTTTGGGATGGAAGCTGCCCTGTTTTTCCCTTCTGGTACCATGGCCAACCAGGCCGCCATTAAAGTGCATACCCAACCAGGTGATAAGATGTTCTGTGATAAGTGGGCCCATGTTTACAACTACGAAGGGGGGGGCGCTGCATTCAATGCCGGCGTTACTTCCCACCTGTTAGATGGTGACCGGGGGATGTTTACGGCTGGTCAGTTGGACGAGGCCATCCGGGGGAGCCGGACGGATATCCATGTACCCTATGCAAGCTTGGTTGCCATTGAAAATACCACCAATAAAGGAGGTGGTGCCTGTTGGGATTTCCAGGAGATCTTGCAGATTAGAAAAGGCTGTGATACGCATGACCTGGCCCTGCACCTAGACGGGGCACGTCTGTTCAATGCCCTGGTGGCCAAGAAGGAAAGTCCGGAAGCCTATGGAAAGGTATTTGATACGATATCTATTTGCCTGTCCAAAGGCCTGGGTGCACCGGTAGGATCCCTGTTGTTGGGTACAAAGGCACACCTGGAAAAAGCCCTCCGGGTCCGTAAATTATTTGGTGGTGGAATGCGTCAATCAGGCTACCTGGCGGCGGCTGGTATCTATGCCTTGGAGCACCATGTTGCCCGCTTGGAAACGGACCATCTTCACGCCAGGCAAATAGGCGAGGTCCTAGAACAATGTCCTTGGGTCAGTGAGGTAGCCCCTGTTGAGACCAACATCGTTATTTTTAGCCTGGTACCAACGATGTCGGAACAGGACTTTATAAACACAATGAACAAGGCGGGTGTTTCCCTTATCAGTATGGGGAGCGGTAAATTGCGGATGGTTACCCATTTGAATTTTACAGCAGCCATGCTGGAAAAATTATTAGATTTGTTGCGAACCATTTGAAGGATTCCTTTGTATACAATGCTATTTTATTACAGGCGATTATTTTTGGGCATACTGGGCATGTTCCTTTTGACGGTTTCCTATGCGCAAGACAATCGACAAAAAAACAATACGATGACTACAAAACTAGAGAAAGCCACCCTTGCCAATGGTTGCTTTTGGTGTACGGAAGCTATTTTTCAGCAGCTAAAAGGCGTTACATCTGTCCGCGCAGGCTACACTGGGGGCACTTTACCGAACCCTTCTTATGAAGCGGTTTCTAGCGGAAGTACCCAGCATGCTGAGGCCATCCGTTTACAGTATGATCCCAGCGTTATTTCCTTTAGAGAGATCCTAGAAGTTTTTTTTGCCACCCACGATCCTACCACCCTGAACAGGCAGGGCTATGATGTGGGTACCCAGTACCGTTCAGCTGTTTTTTATCACAACGAATTTCAAAAGTTAGCGGTAGAAGCCTATATAGAGGTCTTGGAAAAATCGAAGGTATTCAAAGATCCCATCGTTACGGAAGTGGTGGCTTCTGCTACTTTTTACCTGGCAGAGGACTACCATCAGAATTATTACAACAACCACAAGG
Organism: Lutibacter sp.; assembly: GCA_030748365.1. Lineage (GTDB taxonomy): Bacteria > Bacteroidota > Bacteroidia > Flavobacteriales > Flavobacteriaceae > Lutibacter. The sequence goes on along the minus strand of JASMME010000131.1, from coordinate 730 downwards.
ACCAGCCCTATTGTCGGGCAGTTATCAGTCCTAAAATGGAGAAATTCCTCCAGACATTCCGCAGTAAAATAAAAAGTGATTAAAAGCTAGGATAAGAAAAGGCTATCCTTCTTTAAATAACCATCCGAAACCAACTTTTGCCAAGATGCGTTTGGTAAAGTTCCAAAAGAAGGTAAACTGACCAAAACAAAATCCAACGAGCGGTAGTGTGGTCTGGTAGATCGCAAAAATTAGAAGTATACGTGCTGGCCAAAATATCCACGCCGGGCTTGTTTCAGCACTTAGACCGACAAATTCTACGGCGGGCTTGGTAACCCAGGCAGCAAAAGAGCCGTTGATGGCAAATACGATTAATATGGCTATAATCTGTAGGTTCGAGTTGATACCCCAGCGTTGTTTTAGTTTTTCCATAAGGTTATATTTCTGCGCAAAAATAACAGAACTATTTAAATAAAAAAATGATATTTATACGCTGAGGGACTTGCTGAGGTAATTTATCCCTGTAATCACAAGGCTTTTCTTTACAGTAAATCATTGATAAGTCCAGTTTTTTCTTTAATCACCTTACTATTTACGGAAGAGTATCCCATAACCAATCCTTCTTTTTTTTCCTTCCCAATATAGTAGTTACTCAATGGATAGGCGACCACATTTTTGCTTAAAAGTATTTTGAAAGCATCAGTATCTTTGATTGAATGCTTAATTTTAGCAATCAGGTGAAGCCCTGTAT
>JASMME010000130.1:2418-4901 GCA_030748365.1 Lutibacter sp. | reverse complement strand
ATAAGGAGCACATGACTTTTAAGGTCAAGGAACTGACTTATGAGAAATTTATTAAGGAAGCTTATAAATAAACTTCCTTCTTTATAAAAAAAGCCCTGATAATATCAGGGCTTTTTTTATGGCCATGCGCTTGGTGAACACACAACAATTAGGGATAGCCGTTACTGCTAATTCGGGGCTTACAAAAAGGTAGTAATTTTTGTGGGTACTATAACTTAAAAGCTGCCTTTACCTTGTCTACATAGTCTAATTTCTCCCAGGTAAAGAGCTCTACCTCTAGGCTGCGAACCGTGCCATCTACATTCTTAAAAGTTTTATTAACCGTCCTGTTCTTACGGCCCATATGTCCGTAGGCAGCGGTTTCCAGGTACATGGGCTGCCGTAGTTTAAGGCGTGTCTCAATGGCCGCAGGCCGCAGGTCGAAAAGTGTTTCTACAATTGCTGCAATCTCACCATCTGATAGGGCTACCTTGGCGGTTCCATATGTGTTGACATAGATACCCATGGGTGCTACGACCCCGATGGCATAGGAAACCTGTACCAGTATTTCCTCGGCCACCCCGGCAGCGACCAGGTTCTTGGCGATGTGTCGGGTGGCATAGGCTGCACTGCGGTCTACCTTGCTCGGGTCCTTTCCGGAAAAGGCTCCGCCACCGTGGGCACCTTTACCGCCGTAGGTATCAACAATGATCTTTCGGCCGGTCAGTCCGGTATCTCCGTGGGGTCCGCCAATGACAAACTTCCCGGTGGGGTTTACGTGGTAATTGATTTGCTCATCAAACAGGGCCTGGGTTTTTTCCGGCAAGTTGGCGATTACCCGGGGCATCAGGATATGGATTACATCTTCTTTGATCTTGTTCAGCATGCGTTGGTCGTCCTCGTCAAAGGGATCGTGTTGGGTAGAAACCACAATGTCCTTGATCCTGAGTGGCACATGGTCGTCGCTGTACTCAATGGTCACCTGGCTTTTGGAATCGGGCCGGAGGTAGGTAATTTCTTTGTGTTCCCTACGCAACTGGGCCAATTCTTGTAGAATTTGGTGGCTCAAGGCCAGTGACAAGGGCATATAATCATCCGTCTCCTTACAGGCGTAGCCAAACATCATTCCCTGGTCTCCAGCGCCTTGCTCTTCCTTGCAATCGCGGTCAACCCCCCGGTTGATGTCTTCGGATTGCTCGTGTATGGCCGAAAAAACCCCACAGGAATTTCCATCAAACATATAGTCACTTTTGGTATAGCCAATTTTATTGATCACATCCCGGGCGATCTTTTGTACGTCTAAGTAGGTGCTCGACCTAACTTCTCCGGCCAGTACTACCTGCCCGGTGGTCACCAGGGTTTCACAGGCTACTTTTGCCGCTGGATCAAAAGCTAAAAAATGATCGATCAACGCATCTGAGATTTGATCGGCTACCTTGTCCGGATGTCCTTCCGAAACAGATTCTGAGGTAAAATAATATGACATGACTTCTCCTTTTTACATGGTGGAGGATTTGAAAAGAAGATTGCAGGGGCTAAAAGGAGTAAGAATACTGCTTTAGCATTTTTTTACGAGGTTGCAATCAGTTCAAATCCTTCCTCTTTATTTAGATTCAGGTACAAATATACAGCAAATCCTAAAAAAAAATCAAAAAAAAAGACCGATAAATTTGGCGGGTTAAAAAAACGCATTACATTTGTCGCATCAAAACAAAGAAAAATGACTAAAAAATCTAACAATATGCCAATGATGATGCGTAATCTGTACGCAGAGACGGCTATTGTTTGAATTTTCACAATATAAAATAATAGAAGCCTCTGATTGTTCAGGGGCTTTTTTTATGACCAACATTGACCTATGAATTTTAAAACAACCCATACTATGTACAACCGAAACGAGCCAATGATGCGCATGATGCGCCCCTTTCGACGGTATTACCAGCAGTGACAATATTCAACCAAAGAATAACCCTTAGTCCCCCTGGTAATATCCGTATTACCTCGGGGACTTTTTTTATAACAATCATTAAAAATCAAAACCATGAGTACACAACAATTTGCAACCAAAGCTTTACACGCTGGCCATGATACCAGTCAAACTGCTGGCACCAGGGCTGTGCCAATTTACCAATCAACTTCCTATGTGTTCAATGACTCGGACCACGCAGCCAATTTATTTTCCTTGGCTGAGCCGGGTTTTATCTACACCCGTCTAAACAACCCGACCAATGATATTTTGGAACAACGTTTGGCAGCCTTGCACGACGGCATTGGAGCCGCCGTTTTTGCGTCGGGCACTTCGGCCATTTCCACGGCTTTATTGACCTTGCTAAAGGCCGGAGATCACATCGTGGCTTCCAGTACCCTTTACGGAGGCACCTATAACCTGCTCAACGTAACCCTGCCGAGGCTGGGTATTGAAACGACCTTTGTAGATGCGTCTGACCCCCAGCACTTTGAAGCGGCCATTCAGGAGAATACCCGGGCTGTTTTTATAGAATCTA
>JASMME010000130.1:0-2408 GCA_030748365.1 Lutibacter sp. | reverse complement strand
GGAAATCCCAAACTGGATGTATTAGATATCGAAGCCATTGCGGCCATATCCAAGGCGCAGGCCATTCCGCTTTTGGTAGACAATACCGTCGCGACCCCTTACCTGCTGAATCCTATTGACTACGGAGCCAATATTGTTTTGTATTCCCTGACCAAGTTTATCGGAGGACAGGGCAATTCCCTTGGGGGTGCCATAGTAGATGGTGGAAATTTTGATTGGACCACTGGGAAATTTCCCGAGTTTACCAGTCCTTCCAAAGGCTACCACGGATTGATTTATAGCGAAGCCCTTGGCGAGGCAGCCTATATTGCCAAAATACGATTGGAAGGCCTGCGCGATCTTGGAGGTGCCTTGAGCCCTTTTAACGCCTTTCAGATTATCCAGGGACTGGAGACCCTTCCGATCCGTTTGGAAAAACACAGTCACAATGCCCTGGAACTAGGTAAATGGTTGGAGGCACAGGAAGCCGTTGAATGGGTGAGTTATCCCGGACTGCCTTCTCACGCTTCCTTTGAGAACGCTCAGAAATACCTGCCCAAAGGCCAAAGCGGTGTGCTCACCTTCGGTGTCAAAGGGGGCTATGAAGCGGCCAAAGCAGTGGTAGACAATGTACAAGTGTTTTCGCTACTGGCCAATATTGGGGATACCAAATCACTGATCATCCATCCAGCGAGTACCACCCACCAACAACTAACGGAATCGCAGCAGTTGTCTTCGGGTGTCAGCCAGGACTTGATCCGTCTTTCAGTAGGGATCGAATCTTTGGACGATTTGAAAAAGGACCTGAAAGCTGCTTTTGCAACGATCCCGGCCCTGGTTTAGTAATCTAAGAATCACCCTTAAATCTAAGTCCCTTGAAACCTCCTTTATCCTTTGTGCGCATCCCCGATTTTACACCAGAAAATGGCCAAACACCGGTAGCGATTCCCCTTTCCTACCAGTTGTTCGGCTGTGCCTTACACACGGCTCCGGTGGTACTGATCAACCACGCCCTGACTGGAAATTCCGAAGTAGCCGGAAAAAATGGCTGGTGGAAAGACCTGATCGGGGAGGGTAAGGTGATTGATACCCGTTCCTATACGGTCTTGTGTTTTAATATTCCCGGAAATGGTTTTGACAGTTTTGTCATTGACAATTACAAAGACTATACTGCGCGTGACATGGCGAGGCTCTTTTTATCCGGTCTAAAAGCCCTCGAAATTCCCAGGCTCTTTGCCATTCTTGGTGGCTCCCTCGGCGGGGGCATCGCCTGGGAAATGGCGGTGCTGTCTCCGAACCTGACACGTCACCTGATTCCCATAGCCAGCGACTGGAAATCGACAGACTGGCTGATTGCCAATTGTCAGATACAGGAACAGTTCCTGGTCAATTCGAGCAATCCGGTCCACGATGCCCGTATGCACGCCATGCTCTGTTACAGAACCCCCGCCTCCTTTAAAGCGCGTTTTCAGCGTTCTAAAAATGAGGAGCTGATGATTTTTAATGTGGAAAGTTGGCTACTGCACCACGGAAAGAAGTTGCAGGAGCGTTTTCAGCTGTCAGCCTATAAGTTGATGAATCAATTGTTGAAGACCATCGAGGCTACCCGGGGCAATGACCGGCATATTTTAGACAGTATTCGTGCCAATATTCACATCATCGGGGTAGATTCAGACCTGTTTTTTACGGCAGAAGAGAACCGGGAAACCCACAAAAGACTGGCCCTGGTCAATCCAAATGTCACCTATAGCGAGATCAACTCGGTACACGGGCACGATGCTTTTCTAATCGAATACAATCAATTAAAAAAGATCATCGCACCCATATTTAATAAACAGTCCAATAACAATCGTATGAAAATAGTAAAATTCGGAGGGAAATCGCTGGCCAATGGCCAGGGGTTGAAAAGGGCTTTGGCCATTGTTTCAAAAAAAGTAGCTGCCGGAGAACAACTAGCCTTGGTGGTTTCTGCCAGGGGTGGTACCACGGCACAGTTAGAGGTCCTGCTGGAAGCCGCCAAAGTGGGGCATCCCTATCAGGAAGACCTGACGGCTTTGAAAAAAGAGCAGCTCAATGGAGATGTCACCCTAGACCTGGCTGCTGAATTCAACCTGTTGGATGAGGTTTTTAAAGGGGTCAGCCTCCTGGGTGACTACAGTAAAAAGGTCAAAGATCAGGTCTTGGCACAGGGAGAGATACTGTCGGCAAAGGTGGTGGCCAGGGCCCTGAACAACCAAGGAATCAAGGCTGCTTTTGTCGATGCCCGGTCGCTGCTAAAGACCAATGATGATTTTGGACAGGCCTTGCTGCTTGAGGGCTTGTCGGAAGAACGTGTCATCAATCATTTTACAACCTGTGACGAGAACGAGATCCAGGTGATTACGGGTTTTATCGCTTCTAATTTGAAAGGAGAGACCACCACCCTGGGT
>JASMME010000012.1 GCA_030748365.1 Lutibacter sp. | reverse complement strand
CCACCAGCACTCCGGTCTTAAAACGCGGCTCTATGGCCAAGATGTTGACACCCATTTGGCCGCCCCAGCTCACCCCTATAAAATGCGGGCTGATACCCGCCTGTTCCAGGTAGTCAACTGCGTAGCGCGTTTCTTTTACCCAGGTAATAGAATGGTCCCTGTACGCCAGTGAAAGGTCTCCGATGTCTGTCTTGATTTCGTCCTTGCGGGAATAGGTGCTTAGGTATTCCGGACAGATGATATCGACACCGTTCTTTAGCAGCGTATCAAAAAAATAATAGAAACGAAGGCCGTCTTCAAACAAGGCATTTGATCCAGGGAAATAGACAAGGGCCTTGTCGGCTTTTTTTGTCGGATCATAAGACAGGTGGTGCATGGGGATAACCGTACCGTCTTTGTCTAGGATATCGATTCTTTTCCGATAATAGGCCCGGTCGTGCACCTTTGTGAAGGTCGTTTTTTGCTCAAAGGAACGTTGGGATTTTTCGTATGAGTACAGGCTTTTGATAAGTTGCCACTCTCGTTCGGTCGTTGCCGCATTTTTATAAAAGTTACGCGACACGCCCTTTTTATAGAAGATCATTCCCGTACTGTCAAGGTCCACGTTTTTTACAAGCCGGACCCCGTTGTAAATTGACCTGTTCCAGGCATTTTGCGCAAAGAAATCAAAGGCCATATAGCTGTTGTCAGCAAAGGAACCACCGAGAATTCCGCGTTGGTTTTTATCCAAGACGGGGTTTTTAACCCATTCCCTTACATTGCCCGCAAGGTCGTGTATACCGTAAAAGTTTTTGGCGGTTGACTCCAGCCTCGATATGGTATGACTGCCCGAGGTGATGTTGGCATTCTTAAGGGCATCATTGGGATGATTCCTGTTAAAAGCATAGAACCACTGGCCAAGACTAGGCAAGCTCTTGCCACGGTATTTTGCGTAGGCAGTGGCCTCGTACCACGAGATACCACTTACAGGATACAGTTCTTTTCCCGCTTCGTATTTTCCCCTAAACCAGTAACGGGGAGAGGGATAGCCCGAGTTGTCCACAAATAGGTCCTTGACCTCTTCAAAACGAATCAAACGCCCTTTGTAGTGGATTTTTTCGGGCCAGAACTCTTTTTTATAATAGCCATTGTCATCTACAAATTCCTTGAACTCTTTGTTTGACACTTCGTATTTGTCTATATAAAAAGGTTTGATGTTCAGTGTTTCATAGGATTTTAGGAAATTGGCATTGGGCAAGTTCAATTTCATAGCCGGAAAATAAATACCGGTCTCGTCTTGCAAAACATCTAGGTTGATGGCCAATTTTTTTAAGGAAGACATACGACTTTTAAACTGAAAAGACTCTTTTCCTACTTCCGATAGGCGGATTTGGATAAGATGGGTCAGTTTTAAGGGGAACAGGAAGGTAGAATCAGAAATTTTATGAATTGGCACCCAGTCATAACGATCATTGAGCCGCCAGGAAATATCGTAATGCTGCATTTCCTCGTTAATAGAAAGGGTGTCGTTTGTCTTCAGTGTCTTGAGTGAAACCTCATTGATATCAGCGTATGCCGCCAGCATTGACCGCTGGGTTTTCTGGGGGCTGTTGATTGAACCAAGCCATTGGGGAATGCCCATAAGAGTGATGGCCACTAACAGCACCCCGGACAGGAGGGTGGCTGGTTTTTTTCTGAGTTGAATCAGGCCCATTAATACTGACTGGCCTTTTCTTACAAATTTTAGCTTGTTTAGGGAGGTGTTGGGGCTGTAGCCAAATTCATCCTTGAAGGATTTTGAGAAATAAGACAGGGAGGAGAACCCTGAGTCATAGGCCACTTCAGAAATATTCCTGCTACCTTCCCGCAAGAGCTTTTGGGCCTGTTTTAGGCGGTAGTAACGGATAAAATTAGACAATGACCGCCGGGTCTTTTTTTTGATGCTCTCCCTAACCGCTGATTTATCCAGTCCGAGATTTTCCAACAAGGTGAGTGAGGAGTAATGGCTGTCAGTATAGTGACGCGCAATATCCGCTAGGGTTTTTTCGTAAATCTCTGACATAGGGTAAGGGTTGCAAAAAGATGACTACTTCCAAATATAACGAAAATAAGTTTTATATAAAAGTAAACGTTGTGGGCTGTGTTGGCGGAGGAGAGAATCATGAGCTAGGTATTTTCCATGACGGCATAAGCCTGGATAGTAATAATGGGTAAAATACCAATAAAGGAGGTTGTTAAAAACAGCAATGGTTTTGGTGACAAACCCTCTCTAAAAAGGCAACAAGTTTTTCAGGCATTACAATAGGTGTTTATTATAAAAAGGAACCTTTCCAAATCATAGTAGCCAAGTACCAATCTTTAAAATTAACCCCCCGATTAACAAATGAAGTGAACTATTTAAACTTTTAAACAATAAAATATGGTTTTTTGAGTTTTCACTGCAATATTGCTTACGAAAAATTGCAAAAAATGAAAAAGAATACGTTTCTTTTAAGGACTTCTCTTGTTTATATGGTACTGCTTATTGCGGTATCTCCCATTGTGTATGCCCAATCTTTGTTCGTGGGATCTGGTGGTGTATTCTACCTTTCCGAGGGCACCACCTTTACCACGTCTACTAAAACAATTATCGTTGCCCAAGGCGGGAATTTTGTCTTAGGAGAAGGTGCAAGTCTGCCGGACGGTGCCGGTATAGCAGGGACTACTACAAGATATCATACTGATGGATCATCTAGTTCTTCTATCACGATTACCACAGCGGCCGATGATAATATCCAAACAAGTTATACCAAGGCCGCCCCTTCAGGTACCATAGACCCATCCTTAGTAAACTATGCACTTAGTGATACCGAATATTGGACGGTCACTCAAAGTACCGGTTCTTCCACAGATGTTCAGGTAACCGGTCTTACCAATACAGCTACTACCTATGGAGGCAAAACCACAACAGGAACACCTGTGTTGCTAAGACGTGACAACACTAGCTCCAATTGGGTTAAATACGAAGATAATCTTGGATTTGGTGAATTTGCCTATGCGGCAGTAGTAGGAGGAGGCCTGGGCCTAGAAGAAATCACTTGGCAAGACTTGGAAGTATACCCCAATCCGGCAGGTAGCACCCAAGAGATATACTACCGTTTGCCCCTTGGTATAAAAAAAGTAGACATCGGTTTGTACAATTCCTTGGGCAAACGCATCTATTACAAGAAAGATACGGAACCCAAGCCTGGGCTCAACCGCTTTACCAAGCCTGTGCTACCGACGGGGCTTTACGTTTTAAAATTTCGCTCCGACGAGCGAACTAATCACACCATTAAATTACTTATACACTAATTAATTACTTAATACTATGATGAAAACAGTTACCAAAGTTCAATTAACCCAACACCACCCCAAGGGGGTCTTCTATAAGCTCAAGCCATTACTGGTCTTGTACTTGTTTATAACGATCGGTAGCCATGCCCAAATAGGTATAGGAACCGAAACACCAGACGCCTCTGCAGCCCTAGAAGTACAGAGTAACACTAAGGGCTTTTTACCTCCCCGAATGACGGCAGCACAACGAACTGACATTTCCAATCCTGCTACGGGCCTTATGGTATACTGTACGGATTGTAATGGTGGAGAACTACAGGTCTATACGGGTAGTAGTTGGGTTAATATAATCCAAGAAGCTGCTACTGCTAGAGTTTTTGAAGAAAAGACATTTAAAAATTATACTACTGCTTGGGTTGATATCTACACAACAACTGCTACTAAAGAAGAAACAGGAGCTGCATTTATTTCGTTTGATACCTACTATACGATGGATAGCCAAGCAAGTGGTGTGGATAAATATGACGCAAGGTTGTTGGTTACTTATAATAGCAATGAGATTGTATCGCAAACATATAAAGAAGAATATAATAATGGCCAGGGTGCTATTCGTACTTTTACTGGTTTTGACAACCTCGATGTTTTAGCAAATACCACTGAATTTAAAAGTTATACTGGTTCTTATACAATCAAATTTCAAGTTCGTACCCAGGATGTATTAACAAATGATGAGATTAGATTTAAAATAGGTTTTTTTAAGATAATTGGAGAATAAATCTTTAATAATTTTTTGTCCCTGTTTATCCTTTTTTCAGAAAAAAGGTTTGTTGTTTCTTTTGTTTATACTGTCGTTGATACAACGAAGCAATACGCTTGTTTCTTGGCAATGCTGGGAAACCTTGCTAGCACCTTGGGAAGAGCCACCCCAGTACTTGTCGGAATACCAGCCCCGGCTTTACAACCAGTGGTATTATTAAAGTGCTGATAGAAGGTCAATATATTCTTTGGATAGTGTCTATGCTCAAACGAACCTGGGTACAGCCTAAATATGCATCCCTGTTGGTTTTGTAGTATAAACACAGGCCTCTGAGAGTGACTCTTGTTTAAGTCCTTTGATAGGGTAAAAAAACGCTATTGACCACCGGTGGCAGCGGTCTTAACAGGATAAAGAAAAGGTAGTAGCCCCGACAAGAATCGAACTTGTATCTAAAGTTTAGGAAACTTCTATTCTATCCATTGAACTACGGGGCCGGGACCGCAAATATACACAAAGCCTCCCATTTTTTCTCGCTTCCCAAAGGATTTTTATGGGCTGCCAAACTTCAGCATATATTAGGGGCATTTTAGCCTCGTATAAAGCCTTGAAAAACGGTGCTGTATCCTATTTTTTTATATATTTAAACAATATGAAAAAAGCCAAAACTATAAACCGTCTTATTCAAAATATTTCCCCCCAAAAAAGTTGGTTGTGGGCCTTATTATTGCTCATTATAGGGTGTAAGGTATCCTACCAAACCCAGGATTTTGCTTCCACGAAAGCACCCAATGCACCCAACTACGATCAGGAAAATAACTGGGCCGTACTGCCTTGGGCCTATCCCGAGGTCCTACAAGCCCTTAGCCCCCGCTCACCGGATTCCCTGGCAGCTGATGTCTTCTATGTGTATCCTACCTTGCTACTCGACGCGAAAGATATCCGTTGGAACAGTCCTGTCACAGACCTTACAGAAAGAAAAAAAGTCATTGACCTGGCAGTCCGGTTCCAGGCTTCTGCCTGGGCCACGGCCGGAAAACTCTATGTGCCCTATTACCGCCAGGCCCATATACGTGCCTATGAGCAGCTGACCGCTGGGGGCAGGCAGGCCCTTGAACTTGCCTATTCCGATGTTAAAAGGGCTTTTGTCAATTACCTGCGCAACCACAACCAGGGCCGTCCGATTATTATAGCAAGCCATAGCCAGGGAACCACCCATACCATCCGCCTGCTAAAGGAATTTTTTGACGGCAAGCCCCTACAGCGGCAATTGGTGGCCGCCTACCTGCCTGGGATAGGGGTGCAGCCTGCTACGTTTAAGCACCTGCGTCCTATGGACCAGCCAGCGGCCACTGGCGGCTTTGTGTCGTGGAATACCTACCGGCAATATACGCGCCCTAAAAAAGGGGATAACTGGTATGTCGGTGCTGTGACTACCAATCCGATCACCTGGGATGGGGCAGTCAGTACCCAGCGACAGCAACACAAAGGATTTTTATACAGCAATGGAAAATTGTACAGACAGGCCCTAAAAATTAGCCTGACCGACGGCCTTGTATGGACCTCCTTACCGCATTTTCCGCACAGGTACTTGGCCTTGTTTAACAAGAGCTACCACCGGGGAGATATCAACTTGTTTTGGCAGGATATCCGTCACAATGCCGAACTACGGGTACAGCGTTGGTTACACCAACGCCCTCAAGATTGAGTCTTTCACAAAAGAATCAATGGCCAATTTACTCCAGGGGGTTGTTTTCCTGATGTCGTGTTTTTGTAGGGGTGCTTTCTTCTTTGTGTAGGACAGATGTAGGAGGTGTTTTCTTGTATTTCTACTAGTTGGTGGAGATATTTGTGTCGGTTGTTTCTATAGTACTTTGTAGTGCATCCTATAACCAACACACTTAAATGCAGTTTTTTTTATGAATCACATCGTTAAATACGCTTCGATCTTCCTGTTTTTTCTTGTCTGTCTTCCAGTTTATGCCCAGTCAGTATTGGTATCTGGGGAGGTTGTGGACAGGGAAGGGATTCCACTGCCAGGTGTTTCCATCATCATCAAGGGTAGCCAACAAGGCACCACCACCACCATTGATGGTAAGTACGCCCTTCCAACTAATGGTCCGGGAGACCTGCTCGAGTTTTCCTACCTGGGTTTTGATACGCAGGTGGTTGAGGTTGCCACTACCAAAACCATCAACATTGTTATGAAGGAAAGTGTGGAGTCGTTGGGTGAGGTGCAGGTGGTGGCCTTTCAAAAACAGAAAAAAGAAAGTGTAATCGCCTCTATCAACACCATCAAACCTGCCGAACTGATACAACCTTCCTCCAATTTAACAGCGGCCTTGGCCGGGCGAATGGCCGGCATTATTTCCTATCAGCGTTCGGGCGAACCAGGCCAGGATAATGCCGAATTTTTTATCCGCGGAGTCACGTCCTTTGGCTATAAGAACAACCCATTAATTCTGGTAGATGGCCTAGAGGTATCTTCTTCCGACCTGGCCAGGATTGAGCCAGATAATATCAACAGCTTTTCCATCATGAAAGATGCTACCGCTACCGCTCTGTATGGAGCAAGGGGGGCCAATGGGGTAATACTGGTAACCACCAAAGAAGGTAAAAAAGGAAAACCATCAGTATCTATCCGGCGTGAAACGGCTATTTCTGCTCCTACCAGGATCAATCAATTTTTAGGAGCGGTAGACTATATGGAGCTCTATAACCGTGCCCAGCGAACTAGGAATAGCAATGCCTTATTGATGTATTCCAAGCAAAAAATAGAAGGGACCAGAAATCAGCTGGATCCGAACCTGTATCCCGATGTAGACTGGTATGGGGAATTGTTTAAAGCGTATACCCTGAATACCAAAACAAACCTCAATGTAAATGGAGGGGGAGATATTGCTCAGTACTATCTGTCCGTTTCACATACCAAGGAGCGCGGACTCTTAGAAGTTGATCCACTGAACAATTTCAACAACAATATTGACATAGGAAGGTCCAACCTAAGGGCCAACATTAATATCAAATTGAGTAAAACCACCAAAGCAGCGGTAAAATTCTATTCCCTTTTTGAACGTTATAACGGGCCTTCGGAAAATGCAAACCAGCTCTTTAACAGCGTCATGCAGGCAAACCCGGTCAATTTTCCCAAGTACTTTGAAAAAGACGAAACCACGCAGTATTTCAACCATACGCTATTTGGCAACAAGGGGAACGGCGGCTACCCCAATCCCTATGCAGAAATGGTCAAGGGGTATAAAGACCGTTTCTCTTCTACAATCTTGTCTCAGTTCCAGTTGGAACAAGACCTCGGGTTTATTACTGAAGGGCTCAAATTCAGGGGAATGGCTTCGGTCAAAAATTACAGCACCAATGAAAACACGCGTAGTTTTACCCCTTTTTACTACGGACTTGCCGAGGTACAAAGTGATCAGGGCGTTCAAAATTTCCTCTATCAGATTCAAGAGGGTACAGAATACCTAAACAACCCTTCGGTAAGCAATTTTGCCAACAGTAATTTTTATTTTGAACTGATTACTGAATACAACCGGACTTTTTCAGAGAAACACCAGGTTGGTGGGCTCCTGGTTTTTAACAGGACAGAGCTGTTAAACACCATCGGAGGCCAGTCTGCTTATTCCACCCTGCCTTCCAGAAATATGGGGGTTTCCGGCAGACTAACCTATGCCTATGACAGTCGTTATTTTACCGAGTTTAACTTTGGCTATAACGGATCGGAAAAATTTGCCGAGAACCATCGTTTTGGGTTCTTCCCTTCCGCCGGTTTGGGCTGGATTGTTTCCAACGAACCCTTCTTTGAAAAACTGACCCCGGTCTTTAACTTACTCAAATTGAAATATACCTACGGGTTGGTAGGAAATGACGCCATTTCAAACCCGAATGATCGTTTCTTTTACCTGTCGGATGTCAATATAAACGATGGTGGGATGGGCTATACCTTTGGGAATGGCTTCAACAATTCTTATCCGGGCTATATCATTAACCGTTATCCCAATCCTGATGTGAGTTGGGAAATCTCAGAAAAAGCCAATTATGGGCTGGAACTGGGTATTGCCAAAAAAGCAACCCTACAGGTAGATTATTTTACTGAAAAGAGAACCAATATCTATATGCCCCGCGACTATATTCCCGAAACGATGGGTCTAAGCACCACGATCAACAGCAACATTGGAGAGGCCCACTCTAGAGGTGTGGATGCCTCCCTAGATTTTAACCATGCATTTTCAGGAGATTTTATACTGAGCACCCGCGCCAATTTTACCTATGCGACCAACAAGGTGGTAAAGAACGGAGAGCCGGCTTATGCCTACGATTATCTGAGCAGGATTGGTCACTCCATCAACCAGCAATGGGGCTACCTGGCAGAGCGTTTGTTTGTAGATGAGGAAGACATTGCCAATTCACCGATTCAGTTTAACCAGGACAGTGGACAAGGCCTGGGCTATATGCCTGGAGATATCAAGTATACCGACGTGAACGGTGACGGAATGGTAGATGAGCTTGACAGGGTGCCTATCGGAAAACCATCAGTGCCAGAAATTGTCTACGGATTTGGAGCCTCCGCCAGCTATAAGCAGCTAGATATGTCCTTCTTTTTTCAGGGGGCTGCCAGGCAATCCTTTTTTATCAATCCATCTCAAATAGCGCCCTTTGTGAACGAGCGCAATGCCCTGAGCATTATTGCAGAGAACCATTGGTCAGATAACAATCCGGATCCGCATGCCTTTTGGCCCAGGTTGTCTACCAATGCAGTACCGAACAATGAAAAAAATGCTACTTGGTGGTTGAGAGACGGCGATTTTTTAAGACTTAAAAGTGTGGAAATAGGCTATGTGCTCCCGGAAAAAATGAGCAAAAAGGGCTATGTATCCATGGCCCGTTTCTATTTGAGTGGTCTGAACCTGTACACCTTTAGTAAATTTAAGCTATGGGACCCCGAAATGGCCGGTAATGGACTGGGCTATCCAACACAACGGGTTTTTAATCTTGGACTCCAATTAACATTTTAAAAATGGCAGATATGAATTTTACCAAACCAACCCAATTGTTTGCACTGATCTCTATGCTATTTAGTGCGGGCTGCAGTGATTATTTAGACATAGTGCCAGATAAAACACAGGAAATCGATTTGTTGTTTGAACGCAAAGAGGCCGCTTATAAGGCCCTGGCAACCTGCTATCATTTTCTACCAAGCCAAGATGCTATTTACGGTTCCTACGTGCTTGCTTCTGATGAAGTGGCTACCCCTATCGCCCACGATCCTGGTGGAATTCAACTGATGCGGGGCATGCAATCTGCTTCCAATCCGATCATGGGATACTGGTCAGGCTTTTCCGCCAACGGACAGGGGCAGGAATCTTTGTGGAAAGGGATCAGAAATTGCAATACCCTTATCGAAAATATCGACGGGGTTCTCGACATGGAAACGGCCGAAAAAGAGCAATGGAAAGCAGAAGTCCAAGTGCTCAAGGCGCAGTTTCATTTCTTGTTAATGAGGCTCTACGGCCCCATTCCGATTGTCGACGAAAACCTTCCTATATCTGCCGGAGAGGAAGCGGTAAGGGTCTCCAGAAAAAGTATTGATGACTGTTTTGATTACCTGATCAACACCATTGACAATGCCCTTCCAAATCTTCCAGTGAGGGTTATGTCTAACAATGACCTGGGGAGAATCGATCAGGTGATTGCGGTGGCCTTAAAATCGAGAATACTGCTTTATGCAGCCAGCCCTCTTTTTAATGGGAACACTGATTATGACGGTTTTTCAGATGCTGGGGGTGCTAATTTTTTCAACAGCACCGCGGACCCGGAAAAATGGAAAAAAGCCTTGGAGGCCAGTCAGGCGGCTATTGAACTGGCCCTGAGTAGCGGGCTTGCCCTGTACAACTATAACGACGTTCCGGCGGCGTTTGACAACGAGGCCTTTCAGTTTTCTGAAGTCAGGTCTTTGTACAATTACCGCTATATGTTTACAGATAAGTGGAACAGTGAACTGATTTGGGGCCATTCCAATCCGGTGACCAACTGGTGGCAGTTGCAGGCGCCGGCACTTATGAAAAAACCCAATGCCTCTTCTGTAGAGGCGGCATGGCAGTGGCTGTCTCCCACCCTACGGATGGCAGAATTGTACTATACCCATAACGGCCTGCCCATAGAGGAGGATCTCAGCTTTAATTACCAGCAAAGATTCCAACTGGTTTCCATTCCAGCGGCAGACAAACAGCATGCACAGGTTGGGGAAAAAACCGTTCGCCTTCACCTCCAAAGAGAGCCCCGTTTCTACGCTTCTATCGGTTTTGACAGGGGGATTAACCGCACCTGGGGTGAAAAATGGAACCTGCAAATGAGAAGGGGAGAAACCCATGGTAGAAAAGCCAATACCAACGATTACCTGGTAACCGGTTATGACCTAAAAAAGATTTGTCATCCTGATTCACAGGGAGACGGTTATAACAAGATCATTTCCTATGCTTGGCCAATGATTAGGATGGCGGAGTTGTATTTAAACTATGCAGAAGCTTATAATGAATACCACGGCCCCTCCCAGGAAGTATTCGACGCCCTAAACCTTATTCGGGAACGATCAGGGATTCGCCATGTTGAAGCTGCCTGGTCCGATGCCAGTTTGGCCAAAACCCCCAATAAGCATTTAGACAAACAAGGCCTCAAGGAAATCATTCAGCAGGAACGCATGATAGAACTGGCTTTTGAGGGACATCGTTACCATGACATCAGGCGCTGGAAAATGGCTGAAGACTATTTTAATTCACCCGTTAAAGGTTGGCGTGTAAATGAAGTGGACGCCAATGATTATTACCAGGTGGACGAAGTAGGGCAACGTACCTTTAACATACCCAGAGACTATTTTCATCCTATCAAAATCAGCGAGTTGACCGTCAATACGAACCTGGTACAAAACCCCGGTTGGTAAGGCCCCAATTAAACACCTCAAATTTATGAAAATGAAGAACGTATATAAAACAGGTTGGCTACTGCTCATATCGATGATGTTGATTCATTGTGCCGAAACAGCATCGGTAGACCAGACCCCTCCGGGAGCAGTATCCGTTACAGGCATCATCCCTACTCATGGCGGTGCTAAAATTGCTTATGACCTTCCGAACGATGATGACATTCTCTATGTCAAGGGCGTGTACACCATTCCGAACGGAACAGAGGTGTTTAGGGTGTCCAGTGTTCATAATGACACCCTTGAAGTAGATGGTTTTATAGATACCACTCCGCAGACAATCAATCTTTCTGTGGTAGACGAAAGTAACAATCAGTCCGACCCGGTTGCGGTAACAGTGGCCCCCCTTACCTCCTTTATATACTTGGTACAGGAAAGTATGGCACTGGAAGCAGACCTGGGCGGGGTTAAGATCAGCTGGGAGAACATAGCTGCCCAAACCGTGTATGTGTACCTGTACTATCACGATGGGGTCAGTGAGCAGGAGCGGATCCTCTCTTCTGACAAAGTCAACGAATCATTTTTTATCAGAGGCCTGGAAGCCATTCCCTATGATTTTTCCGTAATGGTTGAAGATTTTAACGGCAACAAAACAGAGAAGGTGTTTGTGGATACCGTTACGCCAAAATTTGAAGAGAAGATCGATAAGTCCACCTGGACCCTGGTCTCGCAATTATCGGTCAACGGAAATGCCTGGGAAGGAGAGACCGACAACTTTTTTGACGACATTGTAGATACCCAGGGAACCGACAGTGACAACAGCTATTTTATTATCTGGAGAGATCAGAACGGGGGTATCCTGAACTGGCCCCTTGACATTGTGATTGATTTAAACAAACAGGCAAAAATCAACCGGATCAAATTATGGCAACGTGCCTATTGGTACAACGGACCCGCTGATACCCCCTATTATTACCAATCTGAGAACATGCGATCTTTTGAGTTATATACCAGTAATGATAAACAATCGTGGGAGCTGATAGGTAGTTTTGACATCGGTGATCCCAAGGATGCCAACGGAAACATTTCCTCTGAGAAACTAGAGGAAGCGGCTGCCGGACACGATTTCTCCCTAGACAATACCACCGAGGCTTTTCGCTATTTAAAAGTGAGTATTACTTCTAATTATGGCAGTGAAACGTATGTGCACGGTTCTGAAATAAGCCTCTATGGCCTGGATAATTTATAAGCCCTCTATGAGAACTTCATTTATTTTACTCTCCTTTTTACTCTGTAGCCTGTTGTGTTGGGGGCAACACCTCCAGACAGCTGGCAAAAAAATAGTCGATCATAACGGCCAGGAGGTCATTTTGAGAGGCGTGGGTATGGGGGGATGGATGTTGCAGGAAGGCTATATGATGCAGTCTGCCGACATAGAGGGAGCTGGCACCCAACACGGCTTTAAACAAAAACTGGTTGAACTGATCGGCGAGACGAAAACAGCCGCTTTTTACGATGCATGGTTGGCCAATCACGTGACCAAAACAGACATTGATTCCCTGGCTAGCTGGGGTTTTAATAGCGTACGATTGCCCATGCACTACAACCTGTTTACCCTGCCCATTGAGGAAGAACCGGTAGCAGGCAGCCATACCTGGTTGCCCAAAGGCTTTGAGATGGTTGACAGGCTTTTAGACTGGTGTGCCTCCAACGAAATCTACCTTATTTTAGACCTGCATGCAGCCCCAGGAGGACAGGGATACAACGCAGATATTTGCGATTATGACGAAACCAAGCCCTCCCTGTGGGAAAGCTCCCTAAACAGGGATAAGACCGTGGCCCTTTGGCGAAAACTTGCCGAAAGATACCACGACAAAGCCTGGATTGGCGGCTATGACCTGCTGAACGAAACCAACTGGAACATGGACAATAACGACTTGTTAAAATCCCTGTACCTCGATATCACGACTGCCATCAGGGCGGTAGATCAGACCCATATCATCTTTATCGAAGGGAACTGGTTTGCCAATGATTTTACGGGCTTAACGCCCCCATGGGACAGTAATATGGCATATAGTTTTCACAAATATTGGGGTTACAACTCTCAGGAGTCTATTCAGTGGATGCTCGACATGAGAAATCAACACAACATTCCAATCTGGTGTGGTGAATCGGGGGAAAATTCCAATGTTTGGTTCCGCGATGCGATCAAGCTGTTTGAAGAACAAGGCATAGGATGGTCCTGGTGGCCCTTCAAGCGTTTTGAAACCACGGTCAGCCCTTTTTCAGTGGCCACCAATGCCGGTTATCAGCAAATCCTCAATTACTGGCGAGGGCAGGCCGCTATGCCCTCTGTTGACAATGCTTATAATTCCCTGATGCAGATCGCTGACAACCTGCTGGTAGCCAATAACACCTTTAACAAAGACGTGGTCGATGCGATGATCAGGCAGCCCCAAACAGACGCAACCATCCCCTTTAGCACCCATACGATTCCAGGCCTTATACACCTATCCGATTATGACCTGGGAACGCTGAACCATGCCTATTACGACCGCGACTATGCAAACTATCAACAGGATACCGGTGAATTTACCGCCTGGAATGCGGGATGGGTCTATCGAAATGATGGGGTAGACATTGAGTCAAATGAAACGGGTACAGGCAATGGGTTGCATTTATCACACCTCCATCAAGGAGAGTGGACCAAGTATACGGTCCATGTCTCGGAACCTGGTGCCTATACAGTAAAGGCCACTGTTGCCAGTACAGAAACCGGCGGACAGTTCCACCTGCTGCTCGATGGTGAGTCTATAACGGAAGTCCAACAGGTCAGTTCGACCGGTGGGTGGACCCAGTTCTCTGATAAAAACATCTATAATGTGGTGATGGGAGCGGGATCACACAGCTTGGTTTTTCAGGTGGATAGCGATGTGGCATTCAATATATCAAGCCTGGAATTCACCAAAACAGCGACTGTTGAATCCGTTCCTTTCAATCCATTGAATGCCTATACCGGCACGGATGAAAAATCAGTCAGGCTGGTTCTGAATCACGCTGTTGATCAGGCTACGTTGGCCAGCCTGTCTCCCACAGATTTTGACCTGAATGTCAACGGAAATTCCCTGACAATTTCCGCCTATCAACTGGATCCTGAGAACCCCCGGGTGTTGGTCATCTCCTTGGAGGACTACTTGTATCATACAGATCAAATCTTATTGGGCTATACCGCCGACAAGATAGCTTCAGTATACGGGCAGGTGTTGGGTTCCTTTACCAATGAGGTGGTTATAAATAATTTACCAGACAGGCATTGGGTTCCTGGCAAGATTGAATCAGAAGATTATTTCCAGATGCAGGGGCTTTCCCCTGAAGATACTACCGATGAAGGTGGGGGCGTCAACCTGGGATATACAGATGTGGGAGATTATGCAGACTATCGAATTTTTGTCTCCCAGGGAGCTGCTTATCAGTTAGACTGCCGATTGGCTGCCGCTTACCAGTCTGGTCGCATTGGCTTTTACTTGATGGACAACGGTGCGGAAACCTATTTGGGAGAACTGAATACCCCCGTAACGGGTGGTTGGCAGCAATGGTCTACAACGGGCACTGATTTTTTTTTACCCAAAGGGATTCACACGCTTCGTATAAAAGTGCTTGCCGCGGGGTTTAATATCAACTGGATGCAGTTTACCGTGCTTGACGGCGACAACGATGGGGTTTCCGACACCGATGACCAATGTCCGAACAGTGCAGCTGGCGCAATGGTAGATGCCAATGGATGTGAAATCTTCGCTTTTCCCCCTTCAAACTATAGCCTTGTTACAACCGACGCCACCTGTGTTGATGGAGAGAATGGCGCCATTGAAATAAGCATAGAAGATACCAGTTATGAATATGTGCTCAGTATTACAGGGCAGGATCCACTGACTTACAATGAAACTACTCCCTCGCCACTTTTGATCGATGGACTCACTGCGGGAAGCTATCAGGTATGTGTTACCATTGAAGGAATCGATCACTATGAGCAGTGCTTTAACGTAGTGGTTGGCGCCCCAGAATTGCTTACAGGAAGGGCAGAAGTAGACCAAACCAACGGCATCCTTACCTTGCTGTTATCCGGAGCAGACACCTACTATGTCATGCTCAACGGTAGCACGGAAACCGTAGCTACCAATGTGTATAAAGCCCCCTTAGAACAGGGGCTAAACAGCTTAAAAGTAAGTACGGACCTCGACTGCCAGGGTACGGTGGAAGAACAGTTGTTCTTATTTGATACCTTCGCTTGTTATCCAAACCCCACGAAAGGCACTTTCCAGGAACTGCTTCCCAACAACAGGGGGGGCTATACCCAGAGTCTGTTCAATCTGCAGGGAAAAGAGAAGCCTCCGAAAAGT
>JASMME010000129.1 GCA_030748365.1 Lutibacter sp. | reverse complement strand
TCAATCGTGTATTCAAGCCATTCGCCGGAGCTAATATACCCAACTATTGCTCCTTCAGACGTATCTGAACCGGCATCGACATACTCACCAGCTCTAAACCCTCCCTGATTGTCTATTGATGTATCGAAGTAGGCAATATTTTGACCATTTCCACCTTCAAACACATCGTAATGTCCGGCTTCAATAGTTCCTGGAATTGCTATGGCTGTACCCGAATAAGGTACTTGACTCCCTACTTGGATAGTTACAATATTGGTAACATTAAAATTTGCACCTGCATACACCCTGGCAAACATACCATGGGTACCTAAAGTTAAATTTGTAGCTTTAAACTCATGGGGCGCTGTTGTGTCTTCTCCCAAGAAAGTTGATCCGTCATAAAATTCAACTTTTGTAACTCCAGAACCTGACGTGGTTGCGCTAAGATTTACGCTCCCGTTGGGGTATGCTTGATTAAAATCCGACGCCAACGATCCTGAAACGCTTACATCCTTACTTGTGACCATGGAGTTTGCAGGAACCTCTAATGTAAATCCGTCGGAAAAGGTAACCATAATTGATGTGTCTGAATAGTTATGCGCCACATAGGTTTTATCACCATCATCAGTAAAAACAGCCGCTATTGGGTAGTCTGAAGTAATGGAAGAATCAACTGTTCCCATGGCGTTCATAGCATGTAACCAATGATACGTTTGGGCGTCAGAGATACCAAATTTCAAAGTGCGTTCTGGATAGGAATTATATAAATCTATTGCCGCCTGTGCATCAATTAATGAAAGATACTTCCAATAGGTGTCATGCCACAAATTAGGGTTTTCTTGATTTCCTAAAATACCCGTATTGGAGGTGATTTCATTCCACAATGATTGTGCATAGGCTTGGTTATGTCCTAAATACAAAGAACCCCCATGTATTGGATACATCTCAATGCCATAGGATGCAGCAATATCAGCCGTCCAAAAAGTACCATTATCGTAAGAGTTTCCCCAAACCCTAGACACCAAACCATAGGCTTGTGATGATTGAAAATTTCGTTGATACATATCAAACCAGTATTCTTCAACAGCCGTTTGCTCTGTTGTGTAAATATAAATTCCCAAATCTCTGATAGCATCATTTTCTGTAATTGTCCCCCAGTGGATTAAAGAAGAGGCAAATTGCATACTCTCAGAGGTTGATTCTTGATCGTTTCCTTGCGGAAAGGATGCAAAACCATTTGCCCAACTATGTCCTGCATAAGGGCTGAAATTTCTTAAAAAAGGAAATAATGGATCCTCCCTATCATAGGAAGCTGCATCTCGAATTAATACATTAATCATATCGCCCCATTGGTTGGCCCAACCAGGCTCAAACTGCTCCATAAAAGCTGCCGCATGGATAAAATATCCCCAATGAAAATGGTGGTCATTGATATTGTTGTCTTGACCATGACCAGCAGGATAACCCAACATCGCAGACCAATCATCATTGTAATAAAACAAAAATGCAACTTCACCAGATTGATAGGTTAACCAATCTTCCAATCGTTCTTTTATGGTGGCAATCATTTTATTTCTTGCTTCCATATCCCCTGTCTGATCAGCGATTCTTGCCGTTTGAATCAACCTATTCATAACCTGACCTTCATTGTAGGAATCTGTCCAAGTTGCTAAACCATCGTTTTCAATCTGAGATATTTTATTATCCAATTCAGCAGGGCTAAAACCCATACTATGATTTGCTAAATAAGGCAATGTTGGCAATATACCTTTAAAGGTATTTTCAACCGTAAAACCATTTCCATCAAGCATTTTTAATTCTCCCCTAACGGTATGGTAACTATGCCCATCAGGAGCTGGGGAGGCTGATGATAAATTATTCCATTGATGTGGTAATAAACCTAACAGTACATTGGTGTCTGTTCCCTCTTTTATATCTGCTGTGACTGTAAATGTGGTTGTTAATACTGCGTTATTTTCATTATAGTTCCATTCAGTTGATGTGTTTCCTGGAAAAACATATGCGTATTTTTTATATTCCTGCGCTACCGTATCAACGTTACTTGTGTTTTGTGGTAACATTGCCATGGACCAATAATTTTTTCCGTCTAAGGTAGACGTATAAACGCCCCCTGATGCTGACCATGAACTCCCTGTAGGTGCATAAAAAACGAAGTCTGCTTCACTTGTGGCATTTTCAATAATTAAAACGTCATCCAAAATTGTCGCTGTACCAGAATTGACTTTTATTTCAACAATATCGTCATTGTCTTTTTCAAAATAGACAAAAGGCATTCCAATCCCTGAAGTTGCTTGCAAATTATGAGAGCCGTCATTCCAATTCATGGTAACAGTCCAATCTGAATGGTCTGATACCGTTGCTTGTGAGGTATTCAATCCTGTTAATCCAACTTCAATTGGAGAAGAATCTCCAATGACCCCCCAGGGAATATACGTTACTATCAAACCTTGATTTGTGGTTTTCATCGTTATGGGGTAATTAAACAAGTTATCGGCGTGGTCTTCTTTAACCAGTTTAGACCACCAATCGTTGGTTGGCACTGGTTTCCCAAGGGCATTTCCACTTAATTGAGGTGCCCCTGACGGATACCCATTTCTACCTGCAGAATCAGTTCCTGGAAAGGTGGTTGTATAACTTCCATTTCCCACACTGATCTGTGCTGATGTAATAAATGAACAGAAAAATGTTAGGACGATAAAAAGTGAAATTGTTTTTAAAAACGGCATGGTAAAATTTTTGATTTCTCAAATGTAGCCTATTAGCACCTGCAAACCTTGTAATCAACCTATACATAAACTGCCTAAAAAGCAGCTAAAAAGTATTTACAAAGAAACTACCACAACATTGACTAAACATGTAACAATATGCGTTGTAATTATGATTTCGTGTAAAGGGTGTTTACTTTCACCTACCCAATTTCATAAATAGGCGGTTGTGAATCTCGAAAATCGATTTTATTGGCTTTCGCAGAAAAAGCCTTTTAGCGAAAAAAACCTAGTTTATAAACAGCCGAAAGCCGACAAAGCAACGTATCCCCTGGTTAGAAGCGTATACATAGGAAGGATCAAAGCTCAGGGCATAAGGGTTGTCTGGGCTAGGCAATACCTGCCCGTTTTCATCAAATACAACCTGTTCGTCAAAGGGATCAAAAGACCGGGCAATGCTGTGTTTGGAGGGTCTAAAATTGAGCAGGTTCTTGACCCCTCCGTAGAGCTCGTACTGGTTTTTCCACTTTTTGGTCAACTGCAGGTTCACTATACCAAACAGGGGACTATAAGGATCTCTTGGGTCGAGCGGCCCCAATAAGGGCAGCTTCATAGGCCCTGTGATATTCCCTGTAAAATCAACGGTGACCCTATTTTTAGGGAACTGGTAGCCCAGCTTCCAGATACCCTGGAAACGCTCGACCAGGTAGGGTGTTTTCCGGACACCGTTTTCCAACAGGTACGCATCGATATAGGTCATTCCGAGGCTCAACCGAAAGCCATTGTAGATACGTGAATTGATATTTACTGAAGCGCCGGAAGCAACGAACTTTCCGTCTAGGTTTCCATAAATAATCTTATTGGGGTCAGTATCATAGTCGGGCACGATCTTATTGGAAAAATTCGTGCTGAATACACTGAGGTCGATTTCTGTAATACTGCCGTTTTTGGCATACAGTTGCTGCAGGTAGTTCAGGTTGGCGTTCCAGGAACGCTCTGGGCGCAGATCTTCCTCAAATTCCACCTCCCTGGCACCAGTCAGTGCAGCGTGGTCCTCAGTAAAGACATTGGCTACGCGGTAGCCAGAACCTATACTGGCCCGAAAGGTCGACATACCATCCTTACTGGTCCGTTTATAGTTGACCCGCGGGGTGGTGATATGACCATGCACGGAATTGTAATCATAGCGCATTCCGAGCAACAAGGTATGCCGATCGTTTAGCGCAATCTCATCCTGGACAAACAAACCGGGCAGGTTGGTGACATCGGACTGATTCGAAGCCGACTTTTCATCAAAGGTAGCCGTGGTATTGTCATCGTAGAAAGTGTACCTATAGGCAAGCCCCAGGGTCAGGTCATGGGCGTCTAAAGCCTTGTTCCAAACAAACTGCCCAAAGGCGATGGACTGACTGGCCTTGTAGAAGGTCGTACCGTAGGCTGAGTGCTGATAATGGTCATTAAAACTAAACTGTAAGTACCATTCCGGGGCAAAGGTATATTTACCAAAAAGTTCAAAACGACTGGTATAGATACTCTCGCCATAGACCTCATCCCCGCCCCTGTAGGCAGTGGTCCAGCCTAGCTGACCACCCCAACGATCTTCGTAGAGATACCTAGTGGCAAAGGAGAGTTTATTGCCAAGGTCAATCTTGTTAAAAACAGAAATCCTATCCTGTAGGGTCAGGTCGGTAAATCCATCTCCGTTCTTGTCTATTGGATGGTCGTACTTAAAATAACTGACTCCCAAAAGACCGGTGGCCTGCTGTCCAAGCGAATAACGATAACCGATATCCGTATTGAGCTCGCCCCAACTGGTACCAAACAGGTCTACAGAAAATCTGTCGGCATTGTCGGGCCGTTTGGTAATCAGGTTGATCAGCCCCCCAATCGCCTCTGAGCCATAGATGGTGGAAGCCGGCCCCTTGACCAACTCTAGCTGTTCGATCAGTGCCTGGGGAATCCCTGTCAGTCCGTAAACCGTTGACAGCCCACTGACCATAGGAAGGCCGTCAATAAGCACCATGGTATAGGAACCTTCCTGGCCGTTTATATGAATGTCTCCGGTATTACAGACACTACAATTCAACTGAGGTCGTACGCCGTTTACCTGCTGTATGGATTCAAAGATGGTCGGGCTTGGGTTGGCTTTAAAATAGACATCTGTGTACAATTCTACCGGCACTGGACTGTTTAGCTTGGATACTGGCTTTAAGGTGCCTGAAATGACCACC
>JASMME010000128.1 GCA_030748365.1 Lutibacter sp. | reverse complement strand
AAAGCGTGTTTTCAACAAAGGAAAGGGTCTGGTACACTGTTTGTTTATACAGTGGTTCTTTGGTCAACTGATAAGCCGTTGCGTAGAGACTTGTTAATTGCGCATTGTCGTACAACATTTTTTCAAAATGGGGTATGTGCCATTTTTCATCGACGGAATACCTGGAAAAGCCGCCACCAACCTGGTCGTAAATACCTCCGAGCGCCATCTTTTCTAGACTCTTGTGTACAAAGTCGGTAATGGATGTGTCGCCTGCCTGTACCCCGTAACGCAGTAGGAAGTTGAGATTGACAGGCATGGGAAATTTAGGGGCGCCCTTGGCCCCTCCCAAAGACAGGTCCATAAAAGGCCTCCATGCCTTTACGGCCTGGTGAAGGTTTGCTGTTTCCAAAGCAGTATCGTCGGTGTTGAGCTGTACAATCCCGTTCTGTTGCACCCCTTCGGTCAATTGTGCTGCATAATCGATGACTTTTTGAGGGTCATCCTCGTACAGGTTTATCAATTGTTCCAAGGCATTTGTCCACTGTTCCTTGGGAAAGTACGTACCTCCCCAGATAGGTCTTCCATCTGGCAAAGCAATGCAATTCAGGGGCCAACCGCCACTGCCAGTAAGCAGCTGGACAGCATTCATATAGATTTGGTCAATATCGGGCCTTTCTTCACGATCTACCTTGATATTGATAAAATGCTCGTTCATCAGGGCAGCCACCGCTTCATCTTCAAAACTTTCGTGCTCCATAACATGGCACCAGTGACAAGCGGCATAGCCGATGGAAATCAACAGTAATTTGTTCTCTTTTTTAGCCCGCGCGAGCGTGGCGTCATTCCAGGCCATCCAATCCACCGGGTTGTGCGCATGCTGAAGCAAGTAAGGGCTTGTTTCGTCGATCAGGCTGTTGGTGTATTTGTGGTCCATTTCAGGAGTAGTTATTGGGTTTTTGCAGCTTATAAAAGTGAGCAACAGAAAAAAAATAAAAGGTCGAAACATAGTGATGGTATACGGCAAATCGTTTTGCAAGTTGACTACTGACTGACAGCGGAACAAACCGCTATCTTATACGAGCCACCATAAAAGGGAGTAACCGCCCCCTGTTAGTGCCCGGACAAGGCCTAAAGATAGTCAATTTAGGATATTGTGAAAATTATCTGTCGGGCTTTTGGCCTCGCTAACGACTCAGGGCTTGTTTGATCCGGTCAACGGCTTCTCTCAGTTGTGCTTCCGAAGCTGCATAGGAAATCCTAATGCAATCTGGCGCACCAAAAGCATCACCGGTGACCGTCGCTACGTGGGCATGTTCTAAAAGGAACATAGAGAAATCCGAAGCATTTTGTATGGGTATCCCTGCGATCTCCTTGCCAAAAAAGGCCGAAATATTCGGAAAGAGGTAAAAAGCGCCACCCGGCGTATTTAGGCTAAAACCATCAATCTCACGCAACAACGACAATACCAGGTCCCTGCGTTGGCGAAAAGCATCTACCATGTACTGTATCTTGGAAACAGGGGCTGTCAGGGCCGTAATGGTAGCGCGCTGGGCAATGCAGTTTGCCCCTGAAGTAATCTGGCCCTGTATTTTATTACAGGCCCTGGCAATCCAGGCTGGCGCACCAATATAGCCAATCCTCCAACCCGTCATGGCAAAGGCCTTGGCCACCCCATTCACGGTAATGGTACGGTCATACATACTCTCTATGGCAGCAAAACTAAACGTAGGCTGTCCATAGTTGATATGCTCGTAGATTTCATCAGACAGCACATAGATACCCGGATGCTTTTCCAAGACCGCTGCCAAGGCCCTGTATTCGGCTTCTGTATAAGCGGAGCCACTCGGGTTATTGGGCGAGTTAAAGAAAACCATTTTGGTCTTGGGGCTTATGGCCGCTTCCAACTGCGCTGGGGATATTTTAAAATCCGTTTCTATAGTAGACGGTATCTCGGTAAAGGTCGCTTCGGCCAGGGTAGCAATGGCAGAATAACTCACCCAGTAAGGGGCCGGTAAGAGCACCTCATCACCGGGATTTAGCAATACCATGGCTACATTGGCAATGGATTGTTTGGCGCCTGTTGATACCACAATCTGAGAGGGCGCATAGGACAGGCCATTGTCTCGCTGAAACTTGGTAATGATGGCCTCCTTCAAATCGGCATAACCGTCAACGGGCGTATAAGAATTATAGTTGTCGTTGATGGCTTGTACGGCGGCCTCCTTGATAAAATCAGGGGTATTGAAATCGGGTTCACCCAAACTCAGGCTGATGATGTCTTTTCCCTGTTGTTTCAATTCCCTGGCCTTGGCGGCCATGGCCAAGG
Source organism: Lutibacter sp. (assembly GCA_030748365.1). Lineage (GTDB taxonomy): Bacteria > Bacteroidota > Bacteroidia > Flavobacteriales > Flavobacteriaceae > Lutibacter. The sequence continues at coordinate 2,645 of JASMME010000128.1, read as the reverse complement.
TAGCAGAAACAGGTAACTCATTGATTCTGTCAGAAAGATGTTGGTTCATAGGATGCTAAATAGTTGCTGGTTTGACACCGAGCATTGTCAATTGTTTAAAATGGGCGATAATCGCCTTACGGGTCGTTTTGTATTCGTTGTAGGGCAGGTTAAATTCCAGGGCTGTCTGCTTGACAATTTTCGCAATTTTTCCGTAGTGAATATGGGAAATATGCGGAAAGATATGGTGTTCGATCTGGTGGTTCAGGCCTCCGGTATACCAAGAAATAAACTTGTTCTTGGGGGCAAAATTAGCGGTGGTATACAATTGATGTACAGCCCATGTATGGGCGAGCACACCTTCTTTGTCGGGCTTGATCATCGCGGTCTTGGGAACGACATGTGCCAGTTGAAAAACAACGCTTAGGATGATACCAGCGGTATAGTGCATGATAAAAAACCCGAGGGGTACTTTCCACCAAACAACATCCAGCACCAACAGGGGCAGTACAATCCAAAGCGCGTAGTAACAGACCTTGCTAATGACCAGTATGGTCCACTGTTTGGCAGGATTGGGGAACTTCCCGTAAGAGAGCCTGCGTTTTAAATAATTCCTCATCTGTTTAAAATCGGTGGTCACCGCCCAGTTAATGGTCAACAGGCCGTAGAGTAATACAGAATAATATTTTTGAAAACGGTGCATGGCAAACCATTTGGCGTGTTTGGAAAAACGAATGATCCTACCGGCATCTATGTCTTCGTCGTAGTCCTTTATATTGGTAAAGGTATGGTGTAAGACATTGTGCTGTACCTTCCAGTTGTATACATTGCCTGCCAACAGGTAGATACTGCTTCCCATCAGCTTATTGACCCACTTTCTGGATGAAAAAGCGTCGTGGTTGCCATCGTGCATCACATTCATACCTACCCCAGCCATACCAACACCGGTCACAACTACCAAAAGCAGGAGCAGCCACTGGGGCATGGAGACCGTCAAAATCAGGACAAAAGGAATGACCAACAGTGAAAACATGATACAGGCCTTTAGGTACAACCGGTGGTTGCCGGTTCGCTTGAGTCGCTCAGTCCTAAAATAATGGTTGACACGCTTATTAAGGGTCTTAAAAAACGTGGTTTTATCGAGTGTTGAAAATCGAAGGCTTGGTTTTGTCATGTGATTTCTTCTAGTCAGTATTATGAATCAGCGCTACGAAATTACGTCATTTTTTGTTCTGGAAGGTGCTTTTTAATAAAATTAACAATTTTACCAATGCTGTTATTTTAAGCCCTTTTGAAAATTGGGCGATGGTAGGTTATTTGTTTTATTGCAGGGCAAAGGAAGTCTGTGGGTTTCATTTGGAAATCGTATTTTTGTGGCGGTATACCATCCGTCGCCCAAGGGCCCTAATAAACCTTTAAAAAATGACCACTATTCGCCATTATTTTCCTCAGTTAAGCCCCCTACAACAGGATCAATTTGCCAGGCTAAAACCACTGTACGATCACTGGAATGCCCAGATCAACGTAATCTCTAGAAAAGATATGGACGCCTTTTACCTGCACCATGTACTCCATTCGCTGGGCATCGCAAAGGTGCAGCCCTTGCTAGCGGGATCAACTGTGTTGGATATTGGTACTGGGGGGGGCTTTCCGGGTATACCACTGGCCATCTTGTTTCCCGATACCCATTTTTTACTGGTCGATGCCATCGGGAAAAAAGTAAAAGTGGTGCAGGAAGTAGCAGCAACCTTGGGATTGAAAAATGTACGGGCCGAACAGGCCAGGGCCGAAGCGGTACAGGGATCTTTTGATTTTATCGTAAGCAGGGCCGTGACCCGTATGGATACTTTTGTAAAGTGGACCGCCGGCAAGATCGCCAAAGATTCACGACATTCCCTGCAAAACGGGATATTATACCTAAAAGGTGGGGACCTGAGCGAAGAATTAAAAGATTTCCCCTCCGCAGCCATATACGAGCTAAAGGATTTTTTTACGGAAGCTTTTTTTGAGACGAAAAAAGTTGTACACCTTCCAAGATAAAACCCAGACAGGTGCTAAAAAGCGGTGCTGATTGAAAAACCGAGTCCGGCCGCCTCAGTGACCAGCCTACACACCCCACCTACACAAAGCAAGCCACCGCGCTGACGGCCGTAATTCAGGGCAATACGGGTACTGTTCTTGGAATAACTCCCTCCCAGATTGAAATAGTGTATTCGCTGCGCTTCATGGCCGTAGTTCAACATATCTGCAAGAAAAAAGGAAACCCTAGAAGAGGCGTGGTACTCCAGGGTGCCAGCCCACCAGTTTTTGTGATCGTCCCGGCTCCATAAATGTTGCATTTCCATACGCAATGAACGGCCATTCCCCAGTTTTCGGGTGGCTTCGGCAATTCCGATACGGGCCCGTATCACTCCCCGGGTATCTTCGATATACTTCTTGTCGTAGTAGGTGTCTATATAGGCAAAAATCGATTGCCATTGGGGAGACCATTTCTTTCGCAGCTCTATATTGAAGTCTCTATAATATTGTTGGCCAAAACGCCAGAAACTGGTGCTATAGTCTGTGGCATCAGAAAAACCAAAACCACCCGTGTTTTCTGGGTCTTGCGGGCTAACATCCAAGCCAGCCCAATAAGAGAGGTTAAGGGCTATCTTGGCACCGTACCT
>JASMME010000127.1 GCA_030748365.1 Lutibacter sp. | reverse complement strand
CTTTATGCAGCATTTTATAAAAAACGGCATTCAGCTGTTCCCTTGTTTGCACCTTAAATGATTTTCCGAGGCGATTTTGCAAGTGTTGGGCCAGCACAGAACGCGCTTCGGGATTGTGTAGTTTTAGTTCTATGCCCGATACTTGATCCGAGGTATAGCTGAGGAGTTCTTGGGCCATCTCCAAAGAAATAAAGACGTATTTTTGATCGGTTTCCTCTGTAATAGAGAAGACCCCAATGGGCTGGACCTTTATTTGGTTAAAGGCTTTTTCCGGCCGGTTGGTATAGCCTTTTCCGGGTTTTGGCACGAAGATAGACAGCGGTGCCATAACATCGTAGGCCCCGATGGACAAGCTGTTTGAAATACCGTTACCAACTACGGCACCTGCCGGTATTTCCTTGCTTAGCCAGTCTCCATCATAGACCGTGGTATCCATTCGGTTTACCTGGGTGTATTGATTGTCTACCCCTTTGATAAAAGCCACCTGTGATTGGCTATTAAATTCTAGCAATACACGTTCTTCGATTACTTTTGTATAGGAAGCGATGTCCGCTTGTTCTGCGATAATATCCTGTAGCCCCTGATTGAAGATAAATGATTTTCCCTGGACGGCAGCAATGCTGATATCCGGGTCGGAAGTGTTCAGCAAACGGAGGCTGAATTCCCGCAATCCGGAGAAACCCGAAAGCACCACGAACAAGGCCAATGTTCCCACGATTACGCCCAAGGTGGCCATAAGGGTAATGATGTTTATGGTGTTGTTACGACTCTTTGAAAATAAATAACGTTTTGCGATGTAAAGGGAAAAGCTCATACATCATTTTTTTCGTTTGTCCAGTATTTCAGGTGTCTTGATAGGGTTTGCTTCGTCTCCTTGTAAGGCCTTGTCGATGGCTTCAATATAGTCTAGGCTGTCGTCTATATAGAAGTTCAGTGCAGGCATACGACGTAACTGATTCCGCGTTCTGTTGGCCAGTTCATGTCTGATGCTGTGGGTATTCTCCCTAATTCCTTGTAGGATGATGTCTCGTTTCAGTTGGGGAAAAACACTGATATAGATTTTCGCCTGAGATAGGTCAGCAGTAACGTCTACTTTGGTAACAGAGACGATCACTCCTTTCATGCCCTCCCGGGCAGCGTGCTGCAACAGTTCGGCCAGGTCTTTCTGCAACAGTCCTGCAATTTTCTTTTGCCTGTTTGTTTCCATAGGGCAAAGATAGGGGTTAAAAATGACAAATAAATGCCCTGCTTACAATTCAAGTGAAATAGCCTCTTGGATCACTTTTTCAGACCAATTTATTCTGTATCTTTGAGTGGGCATCAAGCAATGCCTTGAGGCCAACTGAAAGTATTATGACTGACCAGGGGTTGGTCAAATTATTGATAACAGAAACAGATGAAAAAAATTGAACATATTGGCATTGCGGTCAAAGACCTCAAGGTCTCCAATACGTGTTTTTCCAGTCTTTTTGGAAAGCCGCCCTACAAAACAGAGACGGTTGAAAGCGAAGGTGTAAGAACCTCTTTTTTTGAGGTAGGTCCTCACAAGGTGGAGTTATTGGAAGGCTTGTCTGCGGAAAGTCCTATCACCAAATTTATTGCCAGCAAAGGAGAAGGCATTCATCACATTGCCTTTGCTGTGGACGATTTGGCGGCCGAAGTGCAACGACTCAAGGAGGAAGGTTTTGTTGTTCTCAACGAGCAACCCAGGAAGGGTGCCGATAACAAATGGGTGGTCTTTTTGCATCCAAAATCAACCAATGGCGTGTTGGTTGAACTATGTCAGGATGCCGAATGACGCCTTGGCCTCCTCTTAAAAACACCCGCTACATAACAAGTCCATTTCACAAGTATTTGTATATTGCGGACAGATTTAAAAAGTATCAAACCCTTTGAGCAGTTCCTTTGAAAAATACCAACGACGCAGGTTGCGGTCCTCCTATTTTTCCGTGGTGATTAGTATTGCCTTGGTGCTTTTTTTGGTCGGTTTATTTGGGCTCGTGTTTATCAAAACAACCCATATCGCCCAGCATGTAAAAGAGACAGTAACCCTCACGATTTTTTTAAAGGACCAAGCCCGCAAGCAGGACGTTGCCAATTTACAGGCTGAATTGGAAAGAGCCCCTTATACCAATTCAATCCGTTATATTTCCAAAGCAGACGCCGCGGTTTCCTATCAGGAAGACCTGGGAGAGGATTTTATTGAATTCCTGGGAGAGAATCCCCTAAAGAATGCCATAGACCTCACCCTTACCTCCTCCTATGTGACGCCAGAGGCCATGGCAAAGATTGAAAAGAACCTTCTGATAAGAAAAATCGTTTCCGAAGTTCTTTTTGACAAGCCGCTAATTGAGTTGCTCAGTAAAAACCTCAGCCGTCTCAGTTTTTGGATGCTTATTTTTAGTGTTTTACTCGGTTTGGTTTCGGTGGTGTTGATCAATAGCTCCATACGCCTGTCGGTTTATTCAAAACGATTTACCCTTAAGACCATGCAGTTGGTAGGTGCTACCAAGCGTTTTATTCGCAGGCCCTTTATCCGCAAGAGCATGCAGTTAGGGCTGATTGCTGCCCTGATCGCTATTGCAGGATTGGCTGCCTTTGCCTACTATATAGACAGCAAAATTCCAGAATTGGCACTTTTTAGTGACCTAAAACCCTATGGATTCCTAGCCCTGGGCATGCTGTTGCTGGGGCTGCTGATCACCTGGATCAGCACCTTTTTTGCCACCCGCCGTTTTTTAAATCTCAGAACAGACGAACTTTATTATTGATTATGAAGAAATCTCTCAAAAAAAGGGTCAAGCCGCCGTTTCTTTTCGATAAGAGTAATTATTTGATACTCATTGCCGGCATTGTTTGTATAGCGGTCGGATTTATACTGATGGCCGGTGGTGCCAGTGAAGACCCCCAGGTATTCAACGAAGACATCTATAATTTCAGAAGAATCCGCCTGGCGCCTACCCTAGTACTAATTGGATTTGCCATTGAAATCTACGCCATCATGCGCAAACCAACAAACCAGTAGATGGGCCTTCTTGAAGCAATTATTCTGGGTATTATACAGGGATTGACAGAATTCTTACCGGTATCCTCCAGTGGTCATTTGGAGTTGGCCAAAGCCCTGCTGGGTGCTGATAGCCTGCCCGCAGAAAGCCTGACTTTTACCGTTATCCTACATTTTGCCACCGCCCTCAGCACCCTGGTGGTTTTTAAAAAAGAAGTGATTGAAATTTTCCGTGGCTTGTTTCAGGGTACCTGGAATGAGGAAATGCAGTTTTCGTTGAAGCTGTTGATTTCTATGCTACCCGCGGTGTTGGTAGGGTTGTTTTTTGAGGACCTGCTCGAATCCTTTTTTGACGGACAAATCTTCTTGGTCGGCTGTATGTTGCTGCTGACCGCCCTGCTCTTACTCCTGGCAGACAAGGCCCGCCATACAGATAAAAAGGTGTCATTTAAGACTGCCTTGTTCATCGGTATTTCACAGGCTGTAGCGATGTTACCGGGCATCTCCCGTTCCGGGGCTACTATTTCTACCTCGGTACTACTAGGAATTGATCGTACCCGGGCAGCCCGTTTTTCCTTTTTGATGGTCGTTCCACTCATTTTTGGAAAAATAGCCAGGGACTTGCTCAGTGGTGAGCTCTATTTTCGCGGCGAACAGTGGATGGTAATTGGAGCGGGTTTTACAGCGGCTTTTGTGGCCGGACTCCTGGCCTGTACCTGGATGATCGCCCTGGTTAAAAAAAGCAAGCTCTCCTATTTTTCATGGTATTGTGCCGTGGTAGGTGTACTGGCAATTGTAGGGACCTTATTGACTTAGCATATGACCCTGGAAGACTATTTGAACGGACAGGTACTCTGTATTGACAAACCCCTAAAGTGGACCTCTTTCCAGGTGGTAAACAAGTTGCGTTGGCATCTTAAAAAGACATTCAATATCAAAAAGATCAAGGTAGGTCATGCCGGCACCTTGGATCCACTGGCTACCGGCTTGCTAATCATTTGTACGGGTAAATTCACAAAAAAGATTGACAGTTACCAGGCGCAAGTCAAAGAATATACTGGCGAGTTAACCCTGGGGGCTACCACTCCTAGTTACGACCTGGAAACCGCTGTTGACAAGACCTTCCCCACAAACCATATTTCTGCAGAATTGATCAGGGCTGCCACCCACGAATTTATGGGTGATATAACACAAATACCCCCCATGTTCTCTGCCATCAAAAAGGACGGTAAACGCCTGTACGAGCTGGCCCGACAGGGCAAAACCACTGAGGTAAAAGCACGTACCATACGCATTGAAGCCTTTGAGATCACTGCGATAGACCTGCCTAGGGTACGTTTTCGGGTGCGTTGTACCAAGGGTACTTATATTCGATCGCTGGCCCATGACTTTGGAAAAGCCCTCGGTTCCGGCGCCCATCTTTCCGAATTGAGGCGTACCCAAATCGGTAACTTTAGGGTAGAGCAGGCCCAGCAAATAGCTGATTTTATAGCGGGTTTAGAAGCAGAAAACTAAGCAGTATTTATCAGAAAAGAAGGCGGTATCAACGCATTGAGCCTATTGTGGTAGTAACCTTGCTACATATTTTCCAATCACATCAAATTCCAGGTTTACGGAACTGCCTTTGGTAAGTTGGTGAAAGTTTGTGTGTTTGTGGGTATACGGTATGATGGCCACGGAAAAGCCCGCATCTTTTGCGTTGACTACGGTCAGGCTTACCCCGTTCACGGTGATGGATCCTTTTTCAATGGTTACATTGCGCAGGGAAGGGTCGTAGGCAAAAGTAAAAATCCAGCTTCCATCAACTTCCTGGATCTCCGTACAGGTGGCCGTTTGGTCTACATGGCCCTGAACGATGTGCCCGTCCAGTCTTTCCCCCAGAATCATGGCCCGTTCCAGGTTGATCAGGTCACCTACTGAAACCGCTCTAAAGGTAGATTTTTCCAGGGTTTCTTTGATAGCGGTCACG
>JASMME010000126.1 GCA_030748365.1 Lutibacter sp. | reverse complement strand
GCGTGCAGGTCTTTGCCAGGCAAGACCTGATGGAATCACAAACCCTGACAATCGACGGGGCGGTCAATAAGCCCCAGACCATTCCCTTTGTGGCCAAGATGCGGATTGAAGACCTGATCGCCCTTTCCGGTGGTTTTAAAGAAGGGGCCGATGCAACAGCCATTGACATTGCGAGAAGGGTGGCTGATGGTGACTATGAGGTCATCAGTCAAAATATTCAATATACCTCGTCCGATCAGTTGGTGTCCCAGGGAAGCGCACCCTTCTTTTTGGAACCTTTTGACCGGGTATCTGTCCGCTACCTTAAGGGGTATACCATACAGCAGAACGTTCAGATACAAGGTGAAGTAGCCTATCCGGGTACGTATAGCATCGCTTCTAAAAAGGAGCGGGTTTCTGACCTGTTGGCAAAGGCCGGTGGTTTTTCTCCCTATGCCTATGTAGAAGGGGCCTATTTGTTACGGAAACTGACTGATCAATCGGACAAGGACCAACTAGAACTGGCCGCTGAGCTGGTTGCCAAGGATTCCCTGGAAACGGAAATCCCTGTTGCGGTCAATGAACTTAAAATTGGCCTAAACATGGAAAAAATCATCAAAGAAGCGGGTAGTCCTTCCAAATACGATATCCTGTTAGAAGAAGGGGATGTGTTGTATGTGCCCACGGTCAAACAAACGGTGCAGGTTTCCGGAGAGGTACTCGCTCCCGCCCTGATTCGTTATGACAAGAGCTACTCTTTTAAGGACTATGTCAATCGTTCCGGCGGCTTTTCCCAATCGGCCCGAAAAAGAAATGCCTATGTGATCTATGCCAATGGCGAGATCCGCACCACTAAAAATTTCCTCTTTTTTAGGAGCTATCCCAAACTGGCCCCGGGTGCCTTGATATTGGTACCCTCCAAAGCCATGAACAAACAGCAGAAGATGTCTTTGGGTGAGATTATTGGGTTAACCACCAGCCTCGGTACCTTGGGGGTTTTGATTAAGACCTTGTCTAATTAGGGGTTCCCTAAGATTTTGAAGTTTTTTTGGTTCGTTTTATCAAGTATGGATACTTTGAGATTTGGAAAAAACGAAGCAATCGTATCAACACAAGAAAAAAGTAGCTTATAGCAATCGTTCAATCGACAGGCCTTCGACCTACTATAAAAACCCCCAAAAACCAGGAAGCAGGGAAGGACAAAAGAAATAAAGCAGTTATTTTTCTTTCCCCTTTTTTGCCCACCCAAAAAAGGCGTTAAAAAGGGTGTTTTTCCCTAGGCATTTTTACAGTGCCTACCATTCTCTAATCAGGAATTGACCATCATTTTTTGTACCTTGCTATAGCAACCTTGTTAAACAAACACCATGATTCGTCCTCTCAGTTTTCGTATTGTTTTCCTTGCCAGTTTGATATTATTCGCCTGTACCGGGAAGCAAACAACCGACAAAGCCGAGGTAGCAGTGCTTGCCCCGGCGGTATTTAAAGTAAAATCTGTAGGCCATACCTTGGTGGATATCCGCAGTCCGGAAGAGTTTGCTTCCGGTCACCTTCAGGGGGCGGTCAATATCAACTATTTTGACGAAAATTTTCTTACACAGCTCGCAACTTTTAACAAGGAGCAACCCTTGTTTATCTATTGCCGATCGGGCAACAGAACCGCCAAGGCCAGCCCTGCCATTCGCGCTAGTGGTTTTCAAAAACTCTATGACCTAGCGGGTGGTATCAAACAGTGGAAAGCCTCAGGCTACCCGCTTGTTCCCTAAGGACAGCCTTCCCCTGCTATTTTTTTTGTAATTTTACCCTGTATTTAATCCAAACAGATGCCTATGAAAACAAGTATATACATTGTGAACCTAAAGTGTGGTGGCTGCGCCAACAGCATTAAAAAAGGCCTGTTAGGCCTGGATGGTGTGACGGCAGTTTCCATTGACCTGGACCAATCGATTGTCGATGTTGAGGCCCGGGATGATAGCGTACTCGATTCGGTCAGGAAAAAATTAGCGAGGATGGGTTATCCCCAGGAAGGGGAAGCCAATACCTTGGTCCACAAGGCAAAATCTTTTCTGAGTTGTGCCACTGGCAGGATGACTGCTGAATCATAAACAAAACGCCGAGCAATGCTCGGCGTTTTTGTTTTAGAAGTGCAGGGTGGCGCCTAGCAGAAAGTTCCTGGTAGCCTGGGGATAGTAGCCGGCCCCGTCCACTGTAGTGGTCGTGCCCGGTACAGACCAGGTATCGTCATAGGTATAATAATACCCATTGGAAATATACTGAACGTTGAACAGGTTGTTTACCAGGGCCCTTAGTACGATCTTTTTACAGATGCCTTTGGGCGCAATCTCTAAGCTGGCATTTAGGTCATTGATACAATAGGCTTTCAGTACATCGTTTCCGGAAACCGCACTGTCAAGATTTCCCATAAACTGTTTTCCTACATATTTTGACAAGAAGGCCAGCTCCCAATTTTTCGAAGGGCTATAGCGGAGGCTGTTTCCGGTAATAACTGCAGGGGAAAAAGGCAGGTTGGTGGTTCCCAGGCGGGTCAACACACCGTCAATAGGTGTATAAAAATCAATATTCTTGTTACTACTCAGGGCCAGGTTCGACTCCAGGGATACCTTGTCTGAAAGGGCCAATGAGGCGCTTAGTTCCATCCCCAGGCGATGGCTTTTTCCACTGGTCGCTCTGATAGGAGCACCCACATCATCTAAGGCCCCGGTCAGCACCAACTGATCCCGGTAATACATATAATACAGGTTTGCGTTCCACTGGGTACGATTGCTTTTATAGCGCCAACCGATTTCAAGGTCATGTAGTTTTTCAGCCTTGGTAATGCCATTTTCGAAGTCGTTTCGGTTGGGTTCTTTGCTGGCCTTGGCATAAGAGAGGTAATAGCTATGCTGTGTAGTTGCCTGGTAGTTGATTCCTGCTTTTGGATTGAAAAAGGAAAAATGACGGTCAACAGCTATTGGATCTCTGTCTGAGGTCAGTCCCTGGGTCTGGTACTGTACAAAACGTCCTTGCAGGTCGGTAAATAGGCTCCAGGCTGCAGACCAACGCCAGGTCCATTTACCAAACACGTTCAGATCGGTCTTTAGGGCATCGCTTTCGTAATACCGGTCACGGATATCGCTGCCGCCCGTATACGCTGCCCAAATAATCTCTCCAAAGTGACGCCCCTTATAATGGCTGTAGGAGCCCCCGAAAATGAGGGAGGATTTCCCCGCTTTATAGGCGGCATGTGCATTGGCTACATAAAAGTCATTGTCTAGCCAGCGTCTTCTGATCAGGGCTGTTTCATCGATGATCTCTCCGCCCATTTCAATAGGAGTCAGGTCGTAGTCCGCAAAGGATTCCGCGGGTTTGTACTGTTCGAAATACCCACGTCCATAGGTGTAGTTCAGGCCTATATTGGTCTCCCATTTTTCAGAGAGCTTTTGATGCCAGTGCCCCTGAAAATGGTCTTGTTGGTAATGATCGATTTCATTGTCATAGCTGTAAGGATTGTGGGTCCTGCCCAGGGTTTCCATTTCTTCCTTTGTCACCCCGTACCAAGCCTGGTAGGTTTCTTCCAGTCCGCCGAATGCCAGGGCTTTGATCAGCGTGTTTTCATCGGTATAACTCGCTTGTAAAAAATACGCGCTTAGGTCACTCCAGGCGCGGTCTATATACCCGTCGGAACGGATCTTGGAGAAACGCCCCGAGAAGTTGATATGCTCGTTGATTTTACCCGTACCGAATTTCAGGGTGTTCTTAAAGGTGTGGTAAGAACCCGCCGCAGTGCTGATCTCAGCAAAGGCCTGCTCTGGAACCGCTTCGGTCGACAGGTGCAGGCTGGCTCCAAAAGCCCCTGACCCGTTGGTGGAAGTACCGACCCCCCGTTGTAATTGTATACTCTCTATCGAGGAGGTAAAATCGGGTAGGTTGACCCAAAAAGTTCCCTGGCTTTCCGCATCGTTATAGGGAATTCCGTTGATGGTTACATTGACCCGGGTGGCATCACTGCCCCGAACCCGAATACCGGTATAGCCGACGCCAGCACCGGCATCGGAAGTGCTTACTACCGATGGCAGGTGTTTGATCAGTACCGGTATATCCTGACCCAAGTTCCGTTTGGCCAGTACCGCTTTGGAGAGGTTGCTGTGGGTAAGTGGGTCGTTTTCCTGTACCCGGACCGCTGATACCAGTACCTCGTCCAGTATAACCAGTCGCTCAGACAGTTCAAGAAGGATTTCTTTGCCCTGATAGGCCTCTATCTTGTGTGCTTTGACTTTGTCGGCTGTACGGACGATCAGGTGATGACTCCCAGGTGTCAAAGACAGTGTAAAATGGCCGGTGTCATTGGTCAGTACTTTTTGACCACTGTCTTTTACCTGCACAGTGGCAGCAGGTACAGCCATGCCTTGGTTGGTTACTTTTCCCTGAATGATTAGGACTTCCTGTGCCCCCACAGTAACACAGCATACAAGGCTTACAATAGCCATTATTAGGCTTGCTTTTGCACGATTCATTGTTGATAATACACGCATCTTATGATAGGATAAAACGATGTAAAAAGGGGTAATTAATCGATGTAATTAATAAATTATTAAATGTCCCCAACAGCTTTCGAAACTGTTTGAACGTCCCTTAACAGCATTACCTGTTCAGGTTCAATGGGTTTGTTCTCAGCCGTTATCGGCACCCCTTTTGAGAGGGGTAAAAGTACAAATAAAATGGGAATAGTTAGCCATTTAGCCGTCAATATTTGGGCGTTTTCGTTGCTGTTTTTTAAAGGCTTGCTGTTTTTTTTGTTCCAGTCGTTTGCGAACACTGGTTTTGGTAGGCCTACTGGCTTTTCGGACCCTTGGTATTTTTAAGGCCTTGGTAAGCAGGTCAAGAAAGCGTTGGCTAACCTGGGCCTTGTTGCGCAGTTGACTTCGGTAGGTTCCACATTCCAGGACGAGGTGGTGTTGTTTAGACAGTCGATGTTGCCACTGGCGGTAGCAGCGCTCCTTTTCTGATTCGGTCAGTCCCCTGGACGTTTGCAGGTCAAAGCGCAG
>JASMME010000125.1 GCA_030748365.1 Lutibacter sp. | reverse complement strand
GGGTCGGATGCGGAAGGTGCCGGAGAAATGTTTTCAGTGAGCACACTCGACAAAGCAAATACCCCCAAAGAGGAAACTGGTAATATCGATTATTCCCAGGATTTTTTCGGCAAGGAAACCCACCTGACGGTGTCTGGTCAACTGGAGGCAGAAACCTATGCCATGGCCCTGGGCAAAGTCTATACTTTCGGGCCTACCTTCCGGGCAGAGAACTCGAACACCACCCGCCACTTGGCAGAATTTTGGATGATTGAGCCAGAGGTGGCCTTCAACGACCTGGATGACAATATGGCGTTGGCAGAAGACTTTATCAAATCGGTCATCTCCCATACCCTAAAGCACTGTAAAGAAGACCTGACCTTCCTAAATGACCGCCTGGCCCAGGAAGAAAAATCAAAACCGGCACAACAACGCAGCGAACTGGGTTTGTTGGAACGACTGCAGTTTGTAGTGGACAACGATTTTAAAAGAATCTCCTACACGGAGGCCATTGAGATCCTAAAGAACTCAAAACCCAATAAAAAGAAAAAATTCCAGTTCCCGATTGAGCAATGGGGGGCAGACCTGCAGAGTGAGCACGAACGCTACCTGGTTGAAAAGCATTTTAAATGCCCGGTCATTTTGTTTGATTACCCTGCTGATATCAAGGCCTTTTATATGCGGCTAAACGATGATGGAAAAACCGTCCGGGCCATGGATGTACTGTTTCCGGGTATCGGAGAGATTGTGGGTGGAAGCCAGCGGGAAGAACGTCTGGAAGTATTGGAACAGAAAATTGCAGCACTCGAAATTGACCAGGAAGAATTGTGGTGGTACCTAGACACGCGAAGGTTTGGAACGGCTGTTCACAGCGGTTTTGGACTTGGCTTTGAACGCTTGGTACAATTTGTGACAGGTATGGGAAATATCCGCGACGTAATCCCTTATCCCAGAACACCTCAGAACGCCTCCTTTTAAAGGACGTCTTGGACTTCTCATATCGGTTTTTTTAGTACTTTTATCCTGAAATTACCAAGGTATACCACATGTTAAAACAAGGATTTCAACTAAAATTATCCCAAAAATTATCTCCTCAGCAGATCCAGTTGATGAAGCTGATTCAATTGCCTACGCAGGCCTTTGAACAGCGGCTAAAACAAGAGTTGGAAGAGAACCCTGCCCTGGAACGTGGTAAAGAAAATGGTGACCTTGCTGAAGATCCTTACGAAGAGGCCCCCTACGAAGAAACCGAAGGGGATTTTATAGAGGCCTCCGACATCAATATTGACGAGTACCTCACCGACGATGACATTCCATCTTATAAGACCCTTAGCAATAACTACGCTTCAGAGGATGATGAAAAACAAGTCCCTTACGCCTCCGGCACCTCGTTTACACAGCATTTAAAAAACCAACTGCATACCTATCGCCTTAGTGACGAGGAAGAACTCATTGCAGATTTTCTGGTAGGCAGTATTGACGAGAGCGGCTACCTCAGGCGATCGATTCCCGATATACTCGATGACCTGGCCTTTACCCAAAACGTATTTAGCCAAGACGAAGAGGTGGCGCGCTTGCTGCGTCTCGTTCAGGAACTAGACCCTCCTGGTGTGGGTGCCCGTGACCTGAGGGAATGCTTACTCATTCAACTGAAAAGAAAGCAGGAAACCGCTGGTATAAAATTGGCCATTCAAATTTTAGAAGACGCCTTCGAGCACTTTGTCAAAAAACACTATACCAAACTCCTACAGAAATTTCATATCGACGAAGCGACCTTGAAAGCAGCCATCAGTGATATTGAAAAGTTGAACCCCAAACCCGGCGGCTCCTATGTAAGCCAGGAAAAAATCGTCGAACAGGTTGTTCCTGATTTTACCATCCGTATCACAGACGGAGAACTGGAACTTGGTATGAATGCCAGAAATGCGCCAGAACTTCATATTTCCGCTTCGTATAACGATATGCTACGGGGTTATAAGGACGCTAAAACGAAGACCAAATCACAAAAAGAGGCCGTCTTGTTTATCAAACAGAAACTGGATTCGGCCAAATGGTTTATCGATGCCATCAAACAACGACAACAAACCCTGCTGTTGAATATGAATGCGATTATGGAGTACCAGCAGGCATACTTTTTGACGGGAGACGAACGCAAACTCAAACCGATGATTCTAAAAGACATCGCTGATATAATTGGGATGGACGTATCCACTGTCTCACGGGTAGCAAACAGCAAATACGTTGCTACGCCCTATGGGACAAAACTAATCAAGAGTTTTTTTTCCGAATCTGTAAAGAATGATCAGGGGGAAGACGTTTCGACCAGGGAAATCAAAACCATCCTGGCCGCACTTATTGATAAGGAAGATAAGAAAAAACCGCTGACCGATGACAGGTTGTCGGTTGTTTTAAAAGAAAAAGGCTACCCGGTTGCTCGAAGAACCGTGGCAAAGTACCGGGAACAACTGGGGCTTTCCGTGGCGCGTTTGCGCAAAGAAATATAGGGGGTCAATGAAACGGTTTTCAACGCTAGTCTCTTATGTGTTTCACCCTGTCAATTTTCCTTTGACTGGTTCCATACTCTATTTTATAAGTCTTCCAAGCTACCTACTAAAGGTACAAGAGTACACCTTACTGACGGGAATTTTTATAGGTGCCTACCTGATTCCCTTGCTGTTTTTTTTCCTGTTGAGACGCTTTGGGGTGATACGACATTTTCACCTGGCCTCCCTAGAAGAACGAAAGTTCCCGACACTGCTGTTTATTACGATAGCCTGTATGATGGGCCATTGGCTGCACCGTATCGGGATGGTAGACGGGCTGGCTTTATATTTTTACGGCTACGGTGCTTCATTAATGGTTATCTACCTCCTGTTGCACCTCAAATGCAAGGCCAGCTTACACCTGCTTGCCATCAGCGGATTGCTCGGGTTTTTGCTTTGCCACAGCCTGACCTATCGACTCAACCTACTCTTGCCGATTGCACTGCTCTTCTCAATTATGGGACTTGTCGCCAGGGCTAGGCTAGTCCTAGGGGTACACAACCTTAAAGAGCTCTGGATAGGCTTTTTAACCGGGATCATTCCCCAGTTTATTGCCTACTTTTTCTACAGTATATAAAAACGCAGACCGATCTTCAAGTCGGTCATGTGGAGGCTACTGCCTGCCAGTAATGCGTTTTTAAACACAGGGTTCAGTCCGTAGTATATGTGCAGGTTCCAGTGGGCATAACCCGCAGATAAAATAAGACCATACGGATAGTTGTCAAGGGAAGATAATTGAGGGACCGTCTCGGATTCACCACCCCCACTAAAGGTGGCCTTAGAGCGAAACACATAAGAGAATTGCAAGCCTGCGTAGCAACGCCAAAACTTGTATCGCTCCGGGGTAGAGTCTCGGAACCTAATTTCTATAGGAAACACGACCCGGTGGGTACGCAACCTGTTGACATCGTAGCCGGCACTGGCAAGGGAAAAGGCAGGTGAGGTTGTTTCGGAAACCCGCAGGTTATGAGCATAGTTATCGTAGGCATAACCCAGGCCAATTCCAAGGGCGAGGTTTCTGGTTGTATTTAGCGGAATATCTTTGATAAAACCGCCTGAAATGGTTCCAGAGAATCCCTGTTGAAAAAACCCTTCCGGTTTGGAAGTAAGGGCGTTATAGGCAACTGTCAGGTAGAGCTGATCTTCCAAATAATGCGTATCCCGGAAGACCGCTTGCTCCTGAGCAGCCAGGCTACAGACGGCTGCCATACTGATTATTAAAAATTTATAAAAAAACGTCATAGCGATGTTTTTAGACTAAAAAAGGCAGTCAATAAATATTGAATGCCTTTTTTACATATGATGAAAGTAGTTTCTCCTCAGCCTTAGAAATTAATACTTAGGTCATCTCCTCTGGTGGTTGAAAAACTTACTTTTAAGGCGTTGATGTCTCTTAACTGCTCTTTGATATCGAGTATCGTACCCACATTTGCTTCTTTGTCTGCCTTGATAGAGGTGGTCATATACTTGACCTCTTCTTCTTTTCGCAAGGCCCTTTCAGCAAATATAAAGCTAGGCACGTCATTTACATCAATGATTTTATCATTCACCTGGATCTTATCTCCGGCAATTCTAGCGTCTTTGGACTTACCGACATAGATAGTACTCACCAAACTTTTATGCTCCAGTTTTTTGACTTCACTGGCCACCGGTAATACAGGTTTTTTCAACAACAGATCAGTCTCTCTCATGGTGGTAGACACCATAAAGAAGAACAACAACATAAAAACGATATCAGGTAATGACGCAGTCGAAATGGCAGGCAGTCCTTTTTTCTTCTTTTTAAATTTACTCATGGTCTATTACTTTATAGGTTCCGGCTCTGAAATGATCTGCGGATAGCTTTCTTTTAAAAACTTGATCTTATCGTCCAACGATTCGGTTGGGTTGTCTTTATACTCCTTGAGGAGATCGCTATAGGTCCTTTGATATTTCTCCATAGCCAAACGGCTTCTCAGGTCGTTGTATGCGGCTTCAATCTCATTTTGAATGGAAACGTATACCCCGTACTTGGTACCCCTGTCACTCTGCAAAGAAATGATTGCTTTGGACGGGTGGTCTGACGAAGCAGGGTCCTTGGCGCCTTTACAGTAGTCACAAGGAGCTGCAGGCTTGTCATCTTTAGCCGTACTTAGGCCACCGCCATTGTCTATAAAGTCCATGGCAATCTGCCTGATATCAGCCACCTGCACATAATTGCTACCTTCTACCAGAATTTGATTCTTTCGGTTGACAACGATGTCTAAGACGTTCTTCTCTTTGATGGTAATCTCAGGAGTTTCCTCTGATTTTTCGGGTAATTTACGTGAAATCCCCGCATCGACATCCATGGTGGTGGTCACCAGGAAAAATATTAAAAGCAAGAACGCAATGTCTGCCATCGAACCGGCATTTATCTCTGAATTTTCTCTTCTTGCCATCGTTGGTTTATTTTACAAATGATCGAACAAAATCAAGTAGGAAAGCAGCGAGCCCAATCCCCCCCAACACAGCGCTGAAGTTGATACCCG
>JASMME010000124.1 GCA_030748365.1 Lutibacter sp. | reverse complement strand
TACCTGGTGTTGTCCCAGTCGATAATGACCTATGTCCAGCTGGAGGCTGTTGTGTTGGCCGGTGATCTTTTCGCCGTCAATGGAAAAATGAACGGAATCGATTGGTTTGCCCATTTTTTCAGCGACTGAAAGAGTCAGTGTCTGACGGGTCTGTATCTTTTTTGGGGCGTTTAGTACAAATTTGTACTCGCTCTTACAGGCATTCAGCAGCAATAGGCTGAGCATACATCTGACAATCGTTTTAGGCAACATAAATTTGAGACTTGTTTTAAGGGGTTTCTGTGTAAATAAACTAAATTATTTGTTTGAATTTTCAAAAATATAGTTAAATTTGCAGTCTTAAAAATAAAAATAGATTTAAAACGCGTTAACGATGAAGAAAGGTATACATCCGGATAATTACAGAATGGTCGCATTTAAAGATATGTCGAATGAAGATGTATTTCTGACCCGTTCAACGGTAGACGCCAAAGAAACGATTGATGTAGATGGTGTTACCTATCCGTTGGTAAAGCTGGAGATTTCAAGAACGTCACACCCTTATTATACTGGTAAGACCAAGCTGGTAGATACAGCTGGTCGTATTGACAAGTTCAAAACCAAGTATGCCAAGTATAAGAAATAGACCTGCTATACGCATGGTAAAAAACCTTTACAATTTTTGTGAAGGTTTTTTTTTGGCCTTATTTCTCGAAATGACTTCTCATAAAAAACCCCATAGTACACTATGGGGTTTTTAGAATAAATGGGTGATAAGTGCTTATTTACGCTAGCATGGTCACCGGGTTTTCTATATACTTTTGCAGGGTCTGCAGGAAGGCTGCTCCAGTGGCCCCATCTACGGTCCTGTGATCACAAGCTAGGGTCACTTTCATGGTGTTCCCAACGGCGATTTCTCCGTCTTTGACAACTGGCTTTTCAACAATGGCGCCTACCGAAAGAATGGCCGAATTTGGCTGGTTGATGATCGAGGTAAATTCAGTGATACCAAACATACCTAGGTTGGATACCGTAAAGGTACTCCCCTCCATCTCAGCAGGGCTCAACTTCTTGTTTTTTGCCTTGACGGCTTTTTCTTTTACTTCAGCCCCGATCTGTGTCATACTCTTCTGATCGGTAAATGGAATGACTGGTACGACCAATCCGTCCTCAACAGCCACGGCAACTCCGATGTTGACATGGTGGTTGATAAGGGTTTTGTCCTCCAGCCACTGTGAATTCACCTGTGGGTGTTTCTTTAAGGCCATGGCACTGGCTTTTACCACCAGGTCATTGAATGATACCTTGGTGTCCGGAAGAACATTGATGGCTTTGCGTGCTGCTATGGCGGTATCCATATTGATTTCCACCGAAAGGTAATAATGTGGTGCGGTAAATTTTGATTCGGCCAGCCTGCGTGCGATGGTCTTACGCATCTGTGAGTTGGCCGTTTCACTTACTTGTATTTCGCCGGTGGCAAGCGGTACTGCGGTGCTATGGGCTACCGGGGAGGTCTGGTGGTTTTCTATATCGCTTTTAACCACCCGTCCATTTTCTCCTGATCCGCTAACGGTTGACAAGTCAATGCCTTTTTCCGCAGCCATCTTTTTGGCTAGTGGGGAGGCAATGACCCTTCCACTATTGCTTGTGGTCGTTACCGTTGGGGCTGTTTTCTGGGCAACAGGCGCTGCTGTTGGGCTGTTGGTTACCGGCGCTTTCTTTTCGGGTACTGATGCCGGCGCTTCCGGTTCCGGAGCAGCAGATGTAAAGTTTGCAACGAGGGCTTCTACATCTTCCCCCTTGTCACCAATGATGGCCAGGAGAGAATCAACAGGGGCGCTCTCACCGTCTTGTAATCCTATGTACAGGAGGGTGCCTTCATTGAAGGATTCAAACTCCATGGTTGCTTTGTCAGTCTCAATTTCGGCCAGCATATCGCCTTCCGAAACGGCGTCCCCTACTTTTTTTAGCCACTTTGCCACCACCCCTTCGGTCATGGTGTCACTCAAGCGTGGCATGGTAATGATTTCTGCCATGTTATCGATGCTTTAAAAAAGGATAATCCTCTTGTTCATATACTACGTCATAGAGTAGCTGTGTGTCTGGGAATGGAGATTCCTCGGCAAACTTCTGACAGTCCTCTACCTTGTCTTTTACTTCCTGGTTCCATTGTTTGATTTCATCTTCGGTGGCGTAGTTCTTTTCCTTGATGATGTCTAGTACCTGGGTAATGGGATCTATTTTTTTGTATTCTTCTACTTCTGATTTGGTGCGGTATTTCTGGGCATCACTCATAGAATGCCCGCGATAGCGATAGGTCTTCATCTCCAACAGGGTGGGCCCTTCTCCGCGTCGGGCACGTTCCATTGCTTCGTACATGGCTTCCGCTACCTTAACGGGGTTCATTCCGTCTACTGGTCCACAAGGCATTTCATAGCCGAGACCGAGTTTCCAGATGTCCTCGTGGTTGGCGGTTCGTTCTACCGAGGTACCCATGGCATAGCCGTTGTTCTCGCAAATAAAAACCACCGGCAGTTTCCAGTTGATGGCCATATTAAAGGTTTCGTGTAAGGATCCCTGTCTGGCGGCACCATCACCGAAATAGGTGAGGGTTACTCCATTTCTCTCAAAGTATTTGTCGGCAAAGGCCAAGCCGGCTCCCAATGGGATTTGTCCGCCTACGATTCCGTGACCTCCGTAAAAATTATGTTCGGGTGAGAAAATATGCATAGAGCCCCCAAGACCGTGAGAGGTCCCGGTATCTTTGCCGAGCAACTCCGCCATAACCCTTTTGGCATCCACCCCAAGGCCGATAGGCTGTACGTGGTTTCGATAGGCAGTGATCATTTTGTCATTTTCCCCCATTACATGCAGGGCACCCGCCAGTACAGCTTCTTGTCCGTTGTAAAGGTGCAAGAATCCACGTATTTTTTGCTGGATATAAAGCGCTGCGAGCTTGTCCTCGAACTTTCGCCAAAAAAGCATGTCCTGATACCAGTTGATATAGGTCTCTTTGGTGATTTTTCTCATTGTTGGTCTTTGTTTTAATATACGTTGGTCAATCGGCCCATCACTTTGTCAAGGAACCCTTGTTGGGGTTGCTGTTAGCGCGTGGTTATGACCGCTCATTCGAAAGGCAAATTTACCATTTTGCTTTGAGTTAAAAAAATGGAAATATTTTTCTTCACTACAAGGGTTTCGCTTCTTGTCAGTGGTGGATATGGCATGACTCCCATGCAGTTGTTAGTAGATTGCTTTTTCCTCTTAATAATGCGAATAGGATTCTATCAATCCCTGTTTTCGGTTACAAATATCACCATTTTAGGGGATTGTTATCTATTGTTAAAGTTCTTATATTTGTTGACAGAATACTTTCATAAGAAAGTATTATGAGTGTATGTATAATTGAAATCATTATTTTTGGAAACGCCGCATTGTACACAATTACTTTCTATAGGCACTGCTGACAGGGTAAGTCTGGTCAAACCCTCGGATGTGCTTTACGGAGAGGCTGATGGTCGTTTCACCATATTCCACTTGTGTGATGGTAGTACTTTGGTAGCCACCAAGAACTTGGGTGTTTATGAGGAGCGTTTGGCCGATCACTGCTTTTACAGGGTACACCATAAATACCTGGTGAACCTATTTCATGTCAAGTATATCAAACGGTCGGAAACGAGTTTTTGTGAATTGCAGGACCAAACCAGGATACCCATTTCCAAAAGACGATTGCCCAAATTAAACCGGTTTCTAAGGGTTTATTGAGCCACATGCCTTCTTTGCACTTTAGCAACGATCTTTATCAGTTCAGTATAAAGGTATAATCGATATCATCTACCCCCAGGGAGTCCATTTCTTCCGGGAATTGCCTGGAAAAAAGTATTTGTAATTCCCGTATCTCCCGTCTGTCAAAGAGCAGTACCAGGTTTTGCTGGATGGATGGAATGGGAATTTTTCGACGGATTTCTGAACAGGCATATTTTTCTTCCCAGTAGTCTGTTTCAATGGCTGATAGGTAATTTTTAAACTGATGGAGTTGTTCCAGGTCAAATTCAAAAAAGATATTGTTAAAGATAAGGTGGTATATATTGCAGTCGATACATCTGGAGAGCTCGCCGCTTTTAACTTTTGAAATACTTACGATTCTATGACACATAATACGAAATGAATACAGGCGGGTGTGTTGATAAATTTCTTTTTTAAGGTGCTGTACACTTGCCTGTTGCAAATATAGATTAGAATCATTCTAAATAAAAACATTGAGCATTATTTTTTTGATGGTTTTTTTGCTTTCCTTAAAAAAATATGGTTTTTTTTGGTGGTGGATAATTCAGTCCTATACAACCGCCTCATTTCACGATCAAACCAACAAAGCGAATACTGTTGTCAGACACAATGCTAAGACACAGAATGTTTTGTGGTAAATCTTATTGTTTATCATATCCATCAGTACCCAAAAATGCCATTAGATTTACTCCGAATGAGTAGTCTCCGGAAGGCAATGTTGTGGGCAATGGAATCATTGACAAGTCAATTCAGGAGCCATAGCACAAGGGCGCTGTAACCAAACAAGTAGCATATCCAGCCAGGAATTTTTCGTTTAATCGTTGTTATTTGCACCAGACAGCATTGTTGTTAATCGTTATGGCCCTTAAGCCCCTAAAATAAACGTAGTATCCCCTGTTTATTATTGTGTTGTGGTACGACAGGTATGCCACCTGGGTTGTTGCTTAATAACAGTCTTAAACACCTTGCAGGTTTCGATATGTGCTCCAGGTAAATACCCGGTACTCATTAAAAATTCTTTGGTAATTTCTCCACCGGTAAAGGTAAATGTCTTTTTAAAAAGACGTACCCATTGCTCAAGGCTTAAAGGGTGGTTTTGATCGAGCCAATTTTTAAAAGAACCATGGGATTGTTGCAGTGCCATGATTTTGTTGGCATTGTAAATTGCCGCCTTTATTTTTAGCGTGTTCCGAACGATGCCCGTATTTCCAAGCAATTTCTTTACGTCCGTATCCCCAAAACCAGCCACGGCTTTTATACCAAAGTTGG
>JASMME010000123.1 GCA_030748365.1 Lutibacter sp. | reverse complement strand
GAATTGCTACCGGATAGATAAGGATCAGATGAATATCGAGGTGACCAGGGGCCGTTCAGAGATTTACGATATCCTAACACACCTGACTTTTTTATTTATTGAATCCCATAAAATTGCCGACAAGGTGTTGATAGATGGCGGTAAAGATACCATCAGGGAGTGGAAAAAACTGGAAGACATCGTATTGCACAACCGAAAACTTTCTAAGGATGATTGCGATATCGCCCTTGCCCACCTGGGGAGTATTTTAGGAAGAACCTTTGAAGAAATTAAAAACACCTATCAGGAACTCGGCCGTGAAGACAATCCAGATCGGTTTTTTCAGATTATCTACTGGTTGGGTCACCTGGCCATTGAGGAAAAAGTACACAATTTAAAGAGAACCATCACCTTCAGTCCGGTGCTACGCGAGCGGATAGGGCATCATATTTATGGAGAGATCTGGGCCAATAACCTCAAAAAAGTCTTGAGAACATTGAAAATTGCCGACCGACCCATTCATATCATCAGTGCCAATATGCACAGCGTGATGAACGCTGTCTACGCACCAGTATTATTTGATAAAACGGGTAGTAATGAAGATCATATGGCCCTTTTTGAACGGTTGAGCCAAGAGAAAAACCACCAATTGCGAAAGCAAGTAAAGGAACAGGCTGCCAACAACGGCCTCTATGATATCAAAGACCATTCAGGCACCAATATTGATGTACAGATTATTGATACCGCAAAAATAAAAGAAGGCAGTACAATATTCGATTATAAAAACAGTTTAAAAGAGGGTAAGCCTGTAATAATAGTACTGGATTATGCTTTTGGTGAACAAGCCTATGAAACGATGGACGAACTTCTAAAACCCTATACCCTTGCAAACGGAGACAAACATTACCTCAATGTGGCCTCTATATCTATTATGGGTAAGGCTGGAATCCTGGAAGGGGCTAAGGGGGATATTATGATCCCGTCCGCTCACATTTTTGAAGGTACCGCAGATAACTATCCTTTTAAAAATGAATTGGACAAAGACTTGTTTAAAGACTGTGGTGTTTCAGTATACTCAGGGGCGATGGTCACTGTGTTGGGAACCTCCCTTCAAAACAAGGATATTCTCAAGTTCTTTTACGATTCAACCTGGAAAGTTACGGGTCTTGAAATGGAAGGTGCTCACTACCAAAAGGCCATACAAGCGGCCTCCAAGATCCGGGGCAATATTGCCGACAAGGTAAAGGTACGGTATGCTTATTACGCTTCCGACAATCCTCTAGAAACAGGGAGTACACTGGCTTCGGGAGGTCTGGGTACAACCGGTGTCCGGCCCACCTATGTGATTACCCAAAAAATACTTGAACAAATTTTCTAACAATGCGGAACCACCCCCTTAGCACATCCATCTACAGACCGAATGTACAATGGGGGCATATACCGGTAGATTTGCCTATAATTGGCTATGGAAAGAGAACTTTTGACCTCTTTTTTTCGGTAGTTGTTCTGCTGTTCTTTGTAAGCTGGATGACCCCGATTATAGGCCTTATTATATGGCTGGAATCGAGAGAGAATCCTTTTTTTACACAAACCAGGATCGGTCAAAACGGACAAGCCTTTAAGTTCTATAAATTCAGGAGTATGCGGGGAAAACCACCAGGAAATGACCCCCTGCTATCAAAAGACGAACAAGGGCGGATTACCCGTTTTGGACGGTTTATGCGGACCTATAGGATTGATGAATTTCCTCAGTTTTTCAACGTGTTGAAAGGGCAAATGAGTGTAGTGGGGCCGCGTCCGGAAAGGCAGGTGTTTTTAGATAAAATCACCGAACATATCCCGCAATATGCTGTCTTACAAAAATTACCACCAGGCATTACCTCTTTGGGTCAGATAAGATACGGCTATGCCGATACCCTCGAACAGATGATTAAACGTGCCAGATACGATTTAATTTACCCAAACAACGTATCTTTGTCAACAGATATCAAGATAATACTAAATACTATCATTGTCGTTTTCCAAGGAAAGGGCAGGTAAACAAACTATGAACGTACTCATTTTAGGATCCGGCGGCAGGGAGCACGCCCTGGCATGGAAGTTGTCACAAAGTAAGCAGTTGGGAAATCTTTTTATTGCTCCTGGAAATGCAGGAACCGCACAATTGGGACTTAATCTTCCTGTAGACCCCACCCATTTTTCAGAGATCAAACAACAGGTGTTGCAACACCGAATAACCATGGTAGTAGTGGGTCCTGAAGAGCCCCTGGTACGCGGTATACACGATTATTTTTTAGCAGATGAAGACCTGAAGAACGTGGTTGTGATTGGCCCTCAGCAATATGCAGCACAACTGGAGGGTAGTAAGGAGTTTGCCAAAGAATTTATGTACCGCCATAATATTCCTACGGCTGCCTACCAAAGTTTTACGGCTGAAAATATTCCTGAAGGACATGCTTTTTTAGAGAGCCTTAGCCCCCCATATGTCCTCAAAGCAGATGGATTGGCGGCTGGTAAAGGAGTGTTGATCATTGAAGAGCTCGGTGCTGCCAAGGAGGCCCTGACCGATATGCTTGCCAATAAACGGTTTGGTGCAGCGAGCAACAAGGTGGTCGTGGAGGAATTTTTAGACGGTATTGAGCTGAGTTGTTTTGTGCTAACCGATGGACAGAACTATGTATCCCTGCCCAGTGCCAAAGATTATAAACGGATTGGAGCGGGCGATACCGGGCCGAACACCGGTGGGATGGGCGCCGTATCCCCTGTTCCTTTTGCGGAGGATGATTTTATGAAAATGGTGGAAGACCAAGTGGTTAAACCCACCATAGAAGGCTTACAGAAAGAAGCCATACCCTATGTAGGATTTATATTCTTCGGTTTGATAAAGGTAGACGGACTGCCCAAAGTCATTGAATACAATTGTCGTATGGGCGACCCAGAAACAGAAGTTGTGATTCCACGTCTCAAAAGCGACCTGCTTACGCTGCTGATTGCAGCGGGCAATAAAACCCTTCACAGCCAAGAGGTTGTATTTGAAGAAAACAGCGCTTGTACCGTGATGTTGGTCTCCGGAGGATATCCGGAAGCCTATAAGAAGGGAAAGCAAATTACAGGGTTGGAAACGGTCACGGATTCATTGGTATTCCATGCAGGGACCACCTTAAAAGAAGACACTGTGTTGACCAACGGTGGCAGGGTCATTGCGGTTACTTCTTACGGGAAGGACCACCACGAGGCCCTAAAAAAGTCCTATCAAAACATTGAAAAAATTGATTTTGATCAAATGAATTTCCGTCAAGATATAGGCTTTGATTTATAACCACTTCTTATGTAATGGTTGATTTTTCGAGGGTAAAAGAAAATTCAGCACCCTTTTTATAAGTACTCTTTACCACAATAGACTCGCCATGTGCCTCTAGGATGTGTTTTGCGATGGCCAACCCCAGGCCAGACCCACCTTCTTCTCTAGACCGGCTTTTGTCAACCCGGTAAAAACGCTCAAAAATTCTTGCCTGGTGTTCTTTTTTAATGCCTTCTCCGTTATCAGCAATGCGGATGGTTATTTTTCTATTTCCAGACTCTTCAATACTAACCATGGTATCACCGCCGATTTTCCCGTATTTGATAGAATTTACGAGGAGGTTAATCAGTACCTGTTCAATCCGCTCCTCGTCGCCTACCACCCTAACAGGATAGGGATAGGGTGTTTTAAAAAACAGTGAGATATTTCTTTTTTTGGCTTTAAATTCCAGTAGGTCAAAAACATCTTGCACCAATTTTACCATGTCAAAGGAGGTTTTGTTGATGTTTAGGTCATGGGCTTCTAATTTTGAAATCAGGTCCAGGTCCTTTACGATGGCAATCAGGCGTTCTACCCCTTTCGAAGCCCGGGAAATATATTTGGTACGGATGGTCTTGTCTTCAATGGCGCCGTCAGAAAGTGTCAACAGGTAGCCCTGTACGGTAAATAAAGGGGTCTTTAGTTCATGGGAGATATTCCCTAAGAATTCTCGCCTGTAATTCTCCCGCATTTTTAAATCCTGTATTTGTGCCTGTTTGTCACTGGCAAATTTCTCAACATCCCTAGACAGACTAGTGATGTCGGCACTGATATGGGTCTTGTTAAGGTCTCCGGCATCCAGCAGTGAAATATTGTCATAAATCTTTTTGATGCGTTGGTAGATAAATTTTTCCAGGCGAAACTGAACAACGAAAAAAGTAATGAAAAAGACCAGGCCGGCAACAACTGACAAATAAGCAAAACCTGGCAGGGTATGTTCGGTAAAAAAATAAACTAAAAACAGGCCGATTCCAGAAAAGGAGGCAACATAACCAGCAGATTTAAGTGCGAAAAAATATGTTTTTTTAATTTTCATTCACTACAAATTTATACCCGACGCCCTTGACGGTTTTAAAGCGAGATTCACCAATCTTTTCGCGTAATTTTCGGATGTGTACGTCAATGGTTCTACCACCAACCACCACCTCATTTCCCCAAACACGGTCTAAGATATCATTGCGTTTAAACACCTTCCCGGGTTTGGAAGCCAACAAGGCAAACAGCTCAAACTCTTTTCTGGGCAAATTCAGTTTTATACCCTCCTTGATGATCACGTATTCTTCTCGGTCGATGACGATGTTCCCAACACTTAGTTTGTCGGCGTTTTCCCTTGGCGGGCTCTTTTTGATTCGCCGCAACAAGGCGTTGATTTTACTGACCAGTAACTTGGGCTTGATGGGTTTTGTTATATAATCATCAGCGCCCACATTGAAACCAGCAACCTGTGAATAGTCTTCTCCCCTGGCTGTAAAAAAGGTGATCAGGGTATGTTCTAGACCAGGCGTAGCCCGTATTTTTTCACAAGCTTCTATCCCATCCATTTCCGGCATCATAATGTCTAAGAGAATCAAATGAGGTTTCACCTTGTTTGCGCATTCAATAGCTTCCAAGCCATTCTTTGCGCTAAAAACCTGGTAGCCTTCGTTTTTTAGATTGTAGCCGACAATTTCTAATATATCCGGCTCATCGTCCACAATCAGAATGTTAATCGTAGCATTATCCATACA
>JASMME010000122.1 GCA_030748365.1 Lutibacter sp. | reverse complement strand
TAGTCCGTCCCTGGCCATTGAACGCTTTGGCGGTTCCGAATTGGTTCAGCAAGAACCCGATGCCTCCAGTTTTCCAAGTGGAGGTATACGCAATACCTTTGAAGCACGTGGCTATACTGCCTGGGATCCGACTTCTCCGGCTTTTATCTACGGAACCACCCTGTGTATTCCC
The DNA here is from genome assembly GCA_030748365.1 of Lutibacter sp. Lineage (GTDB taxonomy): Bacteria > Bacteroidota > Bacteroidia > Flavobacteriales > Flavobacteriaceae > Lutibacter. The sequence continues at coordinate 4,892 of JASMME010000122.1, read as the reverse complement.
ACTGTTTTTGTCTCCTATACCGGGGAGGCGCTCGATAATAAGACGCCTTTGCTGAGGGCCCTCCATGCTGTGGATGGTGCGGCAACGGCCGTGTGCAAGTATTTTGACAAGCATGTGAAGAAAGTATATTCCTCCCTGGGCTGGGAGCAAGAGTATTTCCTGATCGACAAGGCCCTGGCCAACAGCAGGCCTGATATCATCCTGACCGGTAGAACCTTGTTGGGGCATTCCCCAGCCAAAGGCCAACAGCTAGACGATCACTATTTTGGTTCTATCCCGAGCAGGGCCATCAGTTTTATGTGCGACCTTGAAAATGAATGTATGTTGTTGGGAATTCCGGTAAAGACCCGACACAACGAAGTGGCCCCCAACCAGTTCGAGTTGGCACCCATCTATGAAGAGTCCAACCTTTCCGTAGACCACAACTCATTGCTAATGGATATTATGGGACGGGTAGCTTCCAAACACAATTTCAAGGTACTGCTTCACGAAAAACCCTTTGCCGGAGTCAATGGTTCTGGCAAGCACAATAATTGGTCTTTGTCAACCGATACAGGTGTCAACCTGCTGGGGCCCGGAAAAACGCCTATGAGTAACCTGCAGTTCCTAACCTTTTTTATCAATACCATCAAAGCGGTAAACACCTATGAAGACCTGATTCGCGCTTCCATAACCTCCGCCAGTAACGATCACAGGCTTGGCGCCAACGAAGCCCCTCCAGCCATCATGTCCATATTTATTGGAGCGCAGCTGACCAGGGTATTGAATGACCTGGAATCGGTAACCGACGGTAAATTGTCTCCGCAAGAAAAGACCGACCTAAAACTGAATGTGGTTGGTAAAATCCCAGACGTTTTACTCGATAATACGGACCGGAACAGAACCTCGCCTTTTGCCTTTACCGGGAATAAATTTGAGTTTAGGGCCGTGGGCTCTTCTGCCAACTGTGCCCGACCCATGACCGTCTTGAATACCATTGTTGCCAAGCAACTCCTTGCCTTTAAAAAGGAAGTGGATGCCCTGATTGAAGGAAAAGGCCTAAAAAAGGACGAAGCCATTTTCAATGTTTTAAGAGAATACATCAAGTCTTCCAGGGACATCCTATTTGAAGGAAACGGCTATTCGACTGAATGGGAAAAGGAAGCCAAGAAAAGAGGGTTGAGCCATTACAGGACTACGCCCGAAGCGTTAAAAGTTAAGGTTTCTGAGAAATCCATCGACCTGTTCGGGTCTATGAACGTTATGAGCGAGACCGAGGTACGTTCCCGTTATGAGATAGAAATGGAAGAATTTACGATGCGTATCCAAATCGAATCGCGGGTGTTGGGCGACATAGCGGGTAACCACGTGGTGCCCACCGCTGTTCGTTACCAGAATATGCTGATTGAGAATGTCTCTGGTCTAAAGGATATCTTTGGTACTGATTTTGAAAAACACGCCGGAGAACAAATGCAATTGATCAAGCGTATCTCGGGCCATATTGAGGCCATCCATTCAAAGATAGACGCCATGATTGAAGCCAGGAAAAAGGCCAATAAACTTGCTGAGATAGAAGACAGGTCTAAGGCCTATTCTACAAAGGTCAGGCCTTTTCTACAAGAAATCAGGTACCATTGTGACAAACTGGAACTGATGGTAGACGATGAATTGTGGCCACTGACCAAATACCGCGAACTCTTGTTTACCCGATAGCACATAAGCATTTTGTGGCCTTTTTTACCTTGCTTACGCCCCTTCTTTGCGGGAAGCATGGCTGGTTTGGGGCGCAGTTTTGTATCTCTTTGAAAATTAAGCAGGGATCTTTGGTTTGATATTCGCTGAGATAATTTACTTTTGCAGCAAGATTACAATGCATTGTTAATGAGTTCAGAAATTAGTAAAAGATACAGTCAAAGAGGGGTTTCTGCCTCCAAAGAAGATGTGCACCGCGCCATTGAGCACGTAGACAAAGGGCTTTTTCCGAAGGCCTTCTGTAAAATTGTCCCCGATTACCTGACCCGTGATGAGGACTATTGCCTGGTTATGCATGCTGACGGAGCCGGTACCAAATCTTCCCTGGCTTATATGTACTGGAAGGAAACCGGTGACCTGTCTGTCTGGAAGGGCATAGCCCAGGACGCCCTAATTATGAATATTGACGATTTGTTATGTGTTGGGGTCACTGATAATATCCTGCTATCTTCTACCATTGGCAGGAACAAACACCTGATACCAGGGGAGGTCATAGCTGCCATCATCAACGGCACTGAAGAGTTGATCCGCGAACTACAGGCATACGGTGTTGATATCCACGCCACCGGGGGCGAAACAGCTGATGTGGGCGACTTGGTCAGAACGATCATTGTCGATTCTACGGTGACGGCCCGGATCAAACGGTCAGCGGTCATAGACAATGCCAATATCCGGCCAGGAGATGTAATCGTAGGCCTGTCATCCTCCGGAAAGGCCAGCTATGAACATACCTATAACGGTGGTATGGGTTCCAACGGACTTACCTCAGCCAGGCACGATGTCTTTGCCAACTACCTGGCGCAGAAATACCCCGAAAGTTTTGACGCGGCGGTCCCTGAATCCCTTGTTTACTCGGGCAAGGTAGGCTTGACGGATCCGGTGGAGAACAGTCCGCTTGATGCCGGGAAACTGGTACTTTCCCCCACCAGGACCTATGCGCCTGTTATCAAGAAGGTACTCGCAGAATTTGGCGCCGATCAGTTACACGGGATGGTACATTGCAGCGGTGGTGCACAGACAAAAATCCTGCACTTTGTGGAAGCGCTGCACATTGTCAAAGACAATATGTTCCCCGTACCACCCTTGTTTACACTGATTCAGGAACAGAGTAAGACCAGCTGGAAGGAGATGTACCAAGTATTTAACTGTGGCCACCGGATGGAATTATACGTCTCTCCCGAGATAGCCGATGACCTTATTCAGATCTCCCAACAGTTTGATATCGATGCCCAGGTTATTGGAAGGGTGGAGGCTTCCGCTACCAAAAAACTGACCATTCACAGTGAGTTTGGTCGCTTCGAATACGGGGGCTAATTCGTTTAAAAATTGTAAATTCGCACCCTAAGTAAAGACCCAGATGTTAGACAAACTCAGGATAGTAAGACAGCGATATGACGAGGTTTCCGACCTGATCATCCAGCCCGATATCATTACGGACCAGCAACGCTATATCAAACTGCACAAGGAATACAAAGACCTAGGCGGGGTGGTTGCCCTGGCCGAGACTTATAAGACCCTGCTCAACAACATTGAGGAAGCCAAAGAGATTATTGCTGATGCTTCTGATCCTGAAATGACCGAAATGGCTAAGATGGAGTTGGAAGAAGCGATGTCAAAAATACCAGTGTTGGAAGAGGAAATTAAGTTTAGACTGATTCCCAAGGATCCTGAAGATGCCAAAAATGTGATGGTAGAAGTCCGGGCAGGTACCGGAGGAGACGAGGCGAGTATCTTTGCGGGTGATCTCTATAGGATGTATACCAAATTTGCCGCTGACAAGGGCTGGAAAACCAGTGTGGTCGATATGAGTGAGGGAACTTCCGGCGGATTTAAAGAAATCATCTTTGGTATAGAAGGGGAGGACGTTTACGGAGATATGAAGTTCGAAGCAGGGGTACACCGCGTACAGCGTGTACCACAAACTGAAACCCAGGGCAGGGTACATACTTCTGCCGCCACGGTGATGGTGTTGCCCGAGGCCGAGGAGTTTGATGTACAGATTGATATGAAGGATGTACGCATCGATTATTTCTGTTCTTCAGGGCCTGGAGGGCAGTCGGTAAACACCACTTACTCAGCGGTTCGCCTGACCCATACCCCTACCGGTCTGGTAGCCCAGTGTCAGGATCAGAAATCCCAGCATAAGAACAAGGACAAGGCCCTGCAAGTTTTACGATCCAGGTTGTATGAACTGGAACTCGCCAAAAAACAAGAGGCAGATGCTGCCAAGCGTAAAAGCATGGTTAGCTCTGGCGACAGGTCTGCCAAGATCAGGACCTATAACTATCCACAAGGGCGGGTGACAGAGCACCGGATTGGGCTTACCCTCTACGACCTGCAAAACATTGTAAACGGAGATATCCACAAGATTGTGGAAGCCTTAAAACTTGCCGAAAACACCGAAAAATTAAAGGAATTAGGAGAGGTTTTATAAGCTAGGTGTAGCTTCCCTTATGGTACAGGCCGTCCCTTAAAAAACCACTGTATAAACAAAAAACCCGAACAATTGTTCGGGTTTTTTTATAAGTAAGAAATGAACGATCTATTTAACTTGGTCTACCACTGCCTTAAAAGCTGCTGGGTTGTTCATAGCCAGGTCGGCAAGTACCTTTCGGTTCAATTCGATGTTGCCGGCTTTTACTTTTCCCATAAACTGTGAGTAGGACATTCCATACTGGCGGGCACCTGCGTTGATACGCAGTATCCACAAAGCGCGGAATGTTCTCTTTTTGTTCTTGCGGTCTCTGTAGGAATACAACAGTCCTTTTTCAACCGCATTTTTGGCTACTGTATAGACGTTCTTTCTACGTCCGAAGTAACCTTTTGCTTGCTTCAATATCTTTTTTCTTCTTGCTCTTGAAGCTACTGAATTTACTGATCTTGGCATAATTTTCTTTGTTTTTGTAGTAGGCGACCCTCAGGGTACTTGTAAGCGCTACTCCATGGTTATTAATTATAAATTCCCTACCGGCTTTGTTATTTTAAAGCCAGTTGTTGTAAAACGTTCGCTTTGTCCGACTCGTGTACCAAACCGGCATGCGTTAGTTTTAACTTCCGTTTTTTGCTTTTTTTAGTCAGGATATGACTTTTAAAAGCGTGCTTTCTTTTGATTTTACCAGTTCCGGTAAGCTTAAAACGCTTTTTAGCACTGGATTTTGTTT